>JAYUEZ010000424.1:0-10308 GCA_043738965.1 Gammaproteobacteria bacterium | reverse complement strand
TTATATTGGCTGCTGTGCGCAAAAGCACGGTCGATGCAGGGCTCGAGGAGCCCGAACGGTGGCGCCGGTCGCGTGCTAATACATGCCGGTTTGCAGGCGCGCCGCTTCTGACATCAGGTCCGCGTTCCACGGTGGATCGAACGTCAGTTCAACTTTGACATCGTTCACATGCGGGACTTCGCGGACTTTAGCGACGACATCGTCGACCAAGGTCGGACCCATGCCGCAACCAGGCGCGGTGAGTGTCATGTCGATCTCAACGCGGTTACCGGCCGCTTCATCGCGTATGATTTCGCAGCGATAGATGAGCCCCAATTCGACGATATTGATCGGGATCTCCGGGTCGTAACAAGTGCGCAATTGATCCCACACCAACGTCTCGTCCACTTCACCGCTCGGCGAGTCGGTGGTCTGCGCGGGCAGTTCCGTCGGTTCCATGCCCAAGGCGTCGACGTCGCTCGCGGCCACGCGCGCGAGATTGCCGTTGACGTTGACCGTCACTGCGCCACCCAAGGTCTGGGTGACGAAAACCGGCGTGCCCGCTTCCAACGTGATCGGCGTACCTTGCGGGATCAGGACTGCGGCGCAGGCACGGCTTAAAATGATGGGCTGGGCAAAATCTACTGAAGCGGTCATGGCGAAAAGTGCTCGTCGAGGATCAGGCGAGCATGCGGCGCGCCTTTGCCAACGCGGCAAAGAAACGGTCGATCTCGTCAAACGTATTGTAGAACGCGAACGACGCACGCGCAGTCCCAGCGAGGCCAAAGCGTTGCATGACCGGCATCGCACAATGATGACCGGTGCGAATCGCCACGCCATGCCCGTCAAGGATCACACCGAGATCTTGCGGATGAATGCCGTCGATGACGAAGGACAGGACCGCGGCTTTCGCGCGTGCGGTGCCGATGATGCGCAAACCCGATACTGCCTGGGCCTGCGCGGTCGCGTAATCAAGCAGGCGATGTTCGTGCGCCACCGCGCCCGCAAAATCGATGCTATGAAGATAATCGATCGCGGCGCCGAGCCCGATTCCACCGGCGATGTGCGGCGTACCTGCCTCGAACTTATAAGGTAAATCAGCGTATTCGGTGGCGGCGAAAGTCACGACTTTGATCATGTCGCCGCCGCCTTGATAGGGCGGCATGGCTTCCAATAAGGCGCGTTTGCCATAAAGAACCCCGATCCCGGTGGGGCCGAACAATTTGTGGCCGGAAAACGCGTAGAAATCGCAATCGAGCGCGGCGACATCCACGCTGCCATGCGCGACTGCCTGCGCACCATCGATCAAAATCTTCGCCCCCGCCTGATGGGCGAGGACAGTGATTTCACGCACCGGGTTGATACTGCCGAGTGCGTTCGAGACATGGCCGACGGCGCAGAGCTTGGTGCGTGGTGACCACGCCCGAGTTACCGCTTCGAGTTCCAGCTCTCCCGCGTCGTTGATCGGGACAACTTTCAGCACGCAACCAATTTGTTGGCACAGCATCTGCCACGGCACGATGTTGGCATGATGCTCGGCTTCCCCAATCAGGATTTCGTCGCCCGCCTTGAGCGTGGTGCGCGCGTAACTTTGCGCGACCAGGTTGATGGCGTCGGTGGTGCCGCGGGTAAAAATAATTTCGGCGGTCGAATCGGCATTGATAAACGCGCGCACTTTTTCGCGCGCGTCTTCGAAAGCTTGCGTCGCCCGTTGGCTTAAGGCGTGCACCCCGCGATGGACATTGGCGTTGTTTTGGGTGTAATAGCGCTCGAGGCTATCGATTACGGCGCGGGGTTTCTGCGTGGTCGCGGCGCTATCGAGGTAGATCAGCGGGTGTTTGTTGACGCAGGTCGCGAGGATCGGGAAATCCGCGCGAATACGTTCCGGATCAAACGGTGTGATGCGCGTCTGCGTGTCATGTGCCTGCGCGCTCATAACGTAAGTCCCGCGACGACGCCGGCGAGCGCTGGTGCGCTTAACGCGACGCGTCTGGCTGCAAGCGCGCGCACTTCGGGATACGGAATTTCAGACACCAACGCGTGCACGAAACCAAAAGTCGTCAGGGCTTCGGCATCGGCGCGCGAGATGCCGCGCGCCTGCAAATAGAACAACGCGTCTTCGTCGAGTTGCCCGAGCGTTGCACCGTGCGTACAGCGAATATCGTTGGTATAGATCTCGAGTTCCGGCTTGGTGTCGATTTCGGCCGTCGATGACAGTAGCAGGTTGTTACTGGTCTGGGTGGCGGCGATCCGTTGCGTTCCGGCGTGGGCCACGACCTTGCCATTAAACACGCCCCGCCCGTCGCCGCTAGCAATGCCTTTGTAGATCTCATCACTGGTGGTATCGCTGGCGCGATGATCGACCCGCGTGTGGTGATCGACATGCTGGCCATCACTGGCGATGAAAATGCCTTTTAACGTCACACTCGCGCCGGGTGCTGCTAATTCGCAATCGATATCCACGCGCACCAAGCGCCCACCCACGGCCAACACGAAGTTCGAGACGTGGGCGTCGCGGCCGAGTTCGATTTCGACTTGGCCGAGATGCATCGCCGCTGGGCCATCGGCAGTAATTCGGTAATGCTGAATCTGCGCGCCGACACTGGTCGCCAGGTAGGTGAAAGCATTCGTGCAGTAGGCGTGATCGCCCCCGGCGTGCATTTCAATCAGTGTTAGCTGACTGTGTGCACCGGCCTCGACGATGATCCGCGGCGCCGACCACGTTGTCGATTCTTGTGCGTCGTTCATAAAGGTCACGACCAGCGGGCGATCGACCACGCAATTGGCCGCCAATTGAATACTGACGCCATCGCTAGCGGCCGCGACATTGAGCGCGGGTAACACCTTGGTCTCCAGCGTTTTGGAGCGACGCAGCGACGCCTCAAACGCCGCGGGTTCATCACGTGTCACGTCACTGATAGTACGTACCTTACACCCGAACGGGAGGTCATCAACATTCGATTCATGCGCCAGCAAATGACCGTTGATAAACGTGATGCGATACGCATCCGGCATTACCAGGGGCAACGTCGGAACCGCGCGCGGGGCCACCGCAGGCGTGAAATCGAGCGTCTGAAGAACCGCAAGATCGGTGTACTTCCAATCCTCTTGGTGGACGGTAGGAAGGCCACGGTGGCGCGCGCGAGTTAATGCGTCGCGCCGCAACGCGCTTAACGTCGCCGGCTCGTTAGTGGGCAGGGAAAGCTCCAGCGCTACTGCTTCGACGAGGCCCATCACGCGGCGTCCGCGGTCAGCCAATCATAGCCGCGCGCTTCGAGTTCGAGCGCGAGTTCGCGCGGCCCCGAACGCACAATTTTGCCGTGCGCCAGCACGTGGACCTGATCCGGCACGATATAATCGAGCAAACGCTGATAGTGCGTAACCACCACGAACGATCGGTCAGGACTGCGCAGGCGATTGACGCCGTCGGCCACGACTTTGAGCGCGTCGATGTCGAGACCCGAATCCGTTTCGTCGAGGACGCCCAGGCGCGGCTCGAGCACGCTCATTTGAAAAATTTCGTTGCGCTTTTTCTCGCCGCCGGAAAAACCTTGGTTCACCGGGCGGTTGAGCAAATCATCCTTGAGGCCGATTGCCTTGGTCTTCGATTTGACTAAATTTAGAAATTCGACCGCACCCATTTCTGGTTCGCCGCGATATTTGCGGATGCCATTGACCGCGGCTTTCAGCATATAAACGTTGTTGACGCCGGGGATCTCAACCGGATATTGAAAGGCCAGAAACACCCCTTCGCCAGCGCGTTCTTCCGGAGCCAGTGCGAGCAAATCTTTGTCGTTGTAAGTGATCGAACCCGCCGTAACCGTATATCCCGGGCGACCGGCGATGAGATAGGCCAGCGTACTTTTGCCTGAGCCATTGGGACCCATGATGGCGTGGACTTCACCCGGCATCACGGTCAAGTTCACTCCGCGCAAAATAGCTTTGCCATCGACTTCAGCGTGTAAATTTTCGATTCGTAACATGCGACTTTAATCTTCCGGACAATTCAATTGACGAGTAGCACCGCGGATTCGAGTTAGCCGACCGCACCTTCCAACGTGATGCTCAACAGTTTTTGCGCTTCAACCGCGAATTCCATCGGCAACTCTTTGAATACTTCCTTACAGAAACCGTTAACGATCAGATTCACCGCGTCTTCGGTGGCGATGCCACGGCTCTGCAAATAGAACAACTGATCTTCGCTAATTTTCGACGCCGTTGCTTCGTGTTCGACTTTGGCCGTGTGATTTCTAACTTCAATATAGGGGAAAGTATGTGCGCCACAGTGATCACTCATGAGCAGCGAGTCGCACTGCGTGTAGTTGCGCGCGTTCTCGGCACTTTTGGCGATCCGCACCAGACCGCGATAGGCGTTTTGGCCATGTCCGGCCGAAATGCCTTTGGAAATGATGGTACTGCGCGTATTGCGTCCGAGATGGATCATCTTCGTGCCAGTATCCGCCTGCTGGCGGTGGTGCGTGACGGCGACCGAGTAAAATTCACCGACGGAATTTTCGCCTTTCAAAATGCAGCTCGGATATTTCCACGTGATCGCCGAGCCGGTTTCGACCTGAGTCCATGAGATCTTCGAGTTACGGCCGCGGCAATCGCCGCGCTTGGTGACGAAGTTGTAAATGCCGCCACGTCCCTCTTCATCGCCGGGATACCAATTTTGCACGGTCGAGTATTTGATCTGCGCGTCGTCGAGGGCGATGAGTTCGACCACCGCCGCATGCAGTTGGTTTTCATCGCGCTGTGGCGCCGTGCAGCCTTCGAGATAACTGACATAACTACCCGTGTCGGCAATGACCAGCGTGCGCTCGAATTGGCCGGTGTTCATCGCGTTGATTCGGAAGTACGTCGATAATTCCATCGGGCAGCGGGTGTGCTTCGGGATGTACACAAACGAGCCATCGGAAAAGACCGCTGAGTTCAGCGCGGCATAGTAGTTGTCGGCTTGGGGAACCACCGAACCCAGGTACTTGCGCACCAGATCAGGATGTTCGCGCACCGCCTCGGAGAACGAGCAAAAAATCACGCCGGCCGCAGCGAGCTTGTCCTTAAACGTGGTGTGCACGGACACACTGTCGAACACCGCATCCACCGCCACCCCAGCGAGCATCTTTTGCTCTTGTAGGGGAATGCCGAGTTTCTTGTAAGTCTCAAGTAACTTCGGATCGACTTCATCCAGACTTTGGAGCAGGTTAGCCTTGGTTTTCGGCGCGGAATAATACGACAGCGCTTGATAGTCGATGGGCGGATAATGCACATGCGCCCACTTCGGTTCGGGCATGCGCAGCCAACGCTCATAAGCGCGCAGACGCCACTCGAGCATCCACGCCGGTTCCTGCTTTTTGGCCGAAATCAAACGGATAATATCTTCGTTCAAGCCAGGCGGCGCCTGGTCTTGTTCGATATCGGTATAAAAGCCTGCGTCGTACTTGCGATTGAGTAATGCGCTGACTTCGGACGAACTCGCTGCCATCGTTGCGGTCCTTAGCCCTACAAGCTGAAGCTTTCGCCGCAGCCGCAAGTCGCTGTCACGTTCGGATTGAGGAATTTGAAGCCTTCGTTCAAGCCCTCGCGCGCGAAATCGACTTCAGTCCCATCCAAGTATTTAAGGCTTTCGTCGTCGACCACGACTTGAATGCCACGCGATTCAAACACGCGATCGTGTTCACCAACCACTTGCACGGGCTGCACCACATACATGTAGCCCGAACAACCGGTGGGTTTGACGCCAACCCGCAAGCCGTTGCGATGGTCGCCTAGGTAACGCTGCACATGGGTCGCTGCGCGTTCGGTTAAGGTGACAGCCATTTTTGAATATCTCCTTACGTAGCTCAAACCGCGCTCGGTTCTGGCTGCGCGGTTGGTTGTTTGGTCCACTTGCGCATGACTTTGGCGTCATTGGCGAGGTGCGTTTTTTTGATGACTTCCTCGAGGTTGACGCTGCTCAAGTACTGGCGAATCTGGTGACTGAGCTCTTCCCACAAGTCGTGCGTCAGACAGCCGTGTTCGCCTTGGCAATTACGTTTGCCACCGCAGCGCGTGGCATCGACTGACTCATCGACGGCGTCGATTACGTCCGCCACCGAAATGGTCGCTCCCGCTCGCCCCAATCGATACCCACCGCCTGGCCCGCGCGTGCCATCCACCAGACCCCCACGGCGTAACGCCGCAAACAGTTGCTCGAGGTAGGACTGCGAAAGTCCATGACGCTCCGCAATTTCCGCGAGCGACACCCGTCCATCGTTCGCATTGAGCGCGAGATCCACCATCGCGGTCACGGCATACCGGCCTTTAGTCGTCAAACGCATAAGTGTCTCCGCTGCGGGAATCCCTAGGAAGGTAGTCGGGAATTGTGTAGATACCGAGTATTTTAGTCAAGATTAATTTTGGCCACCGTCCGACCTCGCCATCGGCGGTCTACGACTTAGGGTTGTTTCAGGTCCGCGCAGGGCGGCACGTTGGGCAAGTCCACCTTAATGCCTTGTTTGCACAAGGCTTCCGCCAGCGTCGCGACTTGCTTCTCAAGGCCGCGCGCATGATCAAGCAAGGCATCGACGGCCTGCGCCAGGGGATCGTTTAAATCTTTGACCTGGCCGTAGGCATCAAAGCCGATACGCCGCGCCGTTTCCTCGCGTTCGGTTTTGTGCGCGGCCGTTTCACTACCCGCGATTCGTCCCGGGATACCAACCACGGTGGCGCCATCAGGAACGTCTTTAACCACCACCGCATTCGACCCGACCCGCGCATTCTCGCCGATGGTGATCGGCCCCAAGACCTTCGCACCGGCGCCGATCACGACGCCGTTACGCAGCGTGGGATGACGTTTGCCCTTGTTCCAGGTGGTTCCGCCTAACGTTACCCCGTGGTAGAGCGTGCAATCGTCGCCGATTTCAGCGGTCTCGCCGATCACCACGCCCATTCCGTGATCAATAAAAAATCGTCGCCCGATATTGGCGCCGGGGTGAATTTCGATGCCGGTGATGAAACGCCCGAAGTGCGACAGCATGCGCGCCGCTAATTTGCAGCCACGCAGCCACAGCCAATGACTCGCGCGATGCACGATTAAGGCATGCACGCCGGGATAGGTGGTCAGCAGTTCCAGCGTGTTTCGTGCCGCGGGATCGCGCACGAAAATACTTTGAATGTCGTCTTTGAGTTGGTCGAACATGGGCCTGATCTGGCGGTGCTATGATGCGACTGACGCGATTGAGAGAAGCCGGTGATCCATGACAGAAGAAAATAAGGTGAAGTCATCGGAGCCTGCAAACAAGAGCCTCAGCATACTACAAGTTATTCAGAGCGTGCTTGCTGCCGCCATA
The DNA here is from genome assembly GCA_043738965.1 of Gammaproteobacteria bacterium. Taxonomy (GTDB): domain Bacteria; phylum Pseudomonadota; class Gammaproteobacteria; genus CAIKBL01. The sequence continues at coordinate 2,998 of JAYUEZ010000424.1, read as the reverse complement.
GGTGTGCAAAGTAATCAGAACCGCGAGCGGGACTTCACGCGCGGTTCGGCCAAGACCTTCATCATTGCCGGTCTCATCGGTACGGTGATGTTTGTCCTCACCATCTATACAGTGGTGCATTTAGTGCTGGGCGCCTACGGATAGTAGCGCTCTTCGAGCACTAGTTCAGAACCGACTTTAATTGGACAAACGACCAAGCTGGGCCGTTAGCCGCTCGATTTGATCGACTAGATCGCCCGCACGTTTGCGCTCCTTGTCGACCACCGCGGTGGGCGCTTTTGCCACGAACGAGTCATTCGCGAGTTTGCCTTGCACGCGTTGCAGATCTTGGTGCATGCGGGCCAGTTCCCTGGTGATCCGTTCACGCTCAACGCTGGGATCGATCAGATCCAGCAGCGGCACCAAGATAGTGGTGTCGCCCGCCAACGCCGAAGTGTCGCCTTGATTCTCGGCCGATTCGACTCGGTCGATTCGCTCAACTCGCGCCAATTGTTTGATGAAGGGCTCCAATATCTGCGACCAATGGCGTTCGACATTGTTTCCGCCATACACCTTGATGGGGATGCGGCGGTTCGGTTCTAAATTATTTTCGGCGCGAATTCGCCGCACGCCGAGAATAAAATTCTTGAGCCACGCCAGCGGCGCCGCGGCGCTCGCGTCGGCCGGCAATTCGTCCACGCTGGGATACGCCTCAAGCATGATCGTGGCGCCGCGCTTACCCGTCAACGGCGCGACCTTGCGCCAGATTTCATCCGAGATGAACGGCACCAGTGGGTGCATCATGCGGAGCGCGCATTCGAGCACCTGCACCAGGGTATGGCGCGTCGCCGATTTCACTTGCTCAGGCGTATCCGCGCTATTCAATGTGACCTTGGCGAGCTCGATATACCAATCACAATATTCGTCCCACACAAATTCGTAGATCGCTTGCGCCGCGAGATCAAAGCGGTAGGTATCGAAACCAATGCGCACGTCGTTCAACGTGCCGCGCAGGCGCTGCAAGATCCAACGTTCCGGCAGACCACAACTTGCCGCATCGGGTGTACCACTCAATGGCGTCTCGCCCTGCACCATCAGCACAAAGCGCGTGGCGTTCCAAATTTTGTTACAGAAATTGCGATACCCCTCGATGCGACCGAGATCGAAGCGTACATCACGGCCGTGGGTCGCCATCGAGGCGAACGTGAAGCGCAGGGCGTCGGCGCCGTAACTTGGAATGCCATCCGGAAACTGGCGGCGGGTAGCGGATTCGATTTTCGGCGCGTCCTCGGGCCGCATCAAGCCCCCGGTACGTTTTACCACCAACGGTTCGAGCTCAATGCCGTCGATTAGGTCGATGGGATCCAAGATGTTGCCTTTGGATTTCGACATCTTCTGGCCATCGGCATCGCGTACCAGGCCATGGATATAGACTTCGCGAAACGGCACATCGCCCATGAATTTGAGACCCATCATGATCATCCGCGCGACCCAGAAGAAAATGATGTCGAAGCCAGTGACTAACACCGACGTCGGATAAAACGTCGCGAGCTCTGGGGTCTGCGTTGGCCAGCCCAAGGTCGAGAACGGCCATAAGGCCGATGAGAACCAGGTGTCGAGCACATCGGGATCTTGATGGAGCGCGACTTCCGCGCCGAGCCCCGCCTTATCGCGCGCTTCTTGTTCGGTCCGCCCGACGTAAATCTTGCCATTGCTGTCGTACCACGCGGGGATCCGGTGGCCCCACCACAGCTGGCGACTGATGCACCAGTCGTCGATATTGCGCATCCATTCGAAATAAGTCTTGCTCCAATTCTCTGGAACAAAGCGAATGCGGCCGTCTTCCACGCATTTAATCGCGGGTTCGGCGAGCGGTTTGATATTAACGAACCATTGATCGGTCAAATACGGTTCGATCACGGCTTGCGAACGATCACCGCGCGGCACTGCCATCTTGTGTGGATCGCAACGGACCAGTAAGCCCTGTGCTTCGAGATCAGCGACGACTTGCTTGCGCGCGGCATAGCGATCAAGGCCGCGATACACCGCTGGCGCGTTGTCGTTGATGTGCGCTTGGTCGGTAAAGATATTGATCTTCGGTAGCTGGTGGCGCTCGCCCACGGCGTAGTCGTTGAAGTCATGCGCGGGCGTAATTTTCACGCAGCCAGAGCCGAACGCCGGATCAACATACGTATCCGCGATGATTGGGATACTGCGTTCGCACAGCGGCAGCTTGACGTACTTGCCAATGATGCGGCGATAGCGCTCGTCATCCGGATGCACCGCCACCGCCACGTCGCCGAGCAATGTTTCGGGACGCGTGGTGGCGACCACCACATGGCCCGCGCCGTTTTCCAGCGGATAGCGAATATGCCAAATCTGCCCCTGTTCTTCCTCTGTGACTACTTCTAAATCCGAAATGGCGGTGTTCAGCACCGGATCCCAATTCACCAGGCGTTTGCCGCGATAAATCAGACCTTCTTCGTATAGTCGAACGAACACTTCGGTGACCGCGAGCGATAGGCCTGCGTCCATCGTGAAGCGCTCGCGACTCCAATCCATTGCCGCGCCCATGCGCCGCAATTGTTGCGAGATGGTACCGCCGGATTCACCCTTCCATTTCCACACGGCTTCCAAAAACTGCTCACGGCCGAGGTCGTGGCGCGATAGCCCCTTCAAGCCTAGTTGGCGTTCAACCACCATTTGGGTCGCGATCCCCGCGTGGTCGGTGCCACATTGCCAAAGCGTGGCGTGACCCTGCATGCGGTGATAGCGGATTAAGCAATCCATCAGGGTGTCTTGAAACGCGTGCCCCATGTGCAGACTGCCGGTGACATTCGGCGGCGGTAGCGCGATACAAAACGGCGCGGTGTGGCCCTCGGGCTTGAAATAACCCGCTTGTTCCCACTCGGCGTAGCGGGCGCGCTCGATCGCGTGTGGGTCGTAAGTCTTGGCAATGGGCGGCTCGAATTTCATGGCAGGCATTGTCGATTGAGGTGGCGAAACGGCGGGTAGCGTA
>JAYUEZ010000423.1:0-3911 GCA_043738965.1 Gammaproteobacteria bacterium | reverse complement strand
CGCGGCGTTGGAGATCTTTGACGATGACCTGCCAGTGGTCTGGGCGCGAAAGTAAATAGGCCAAGAGTCCGCGTGCTGCCCAAGACAGATGAGAATTGTCCACAACACGCATGTCGAGGACGGTGAACCGCTCGTGCCGTGGGGCGCGAATGATGGTCTGGGTCACGCGGCGTCTGGGCCAACGATGATGCGCGCGACCTCGACGGCAGGATAGTAGACGCGTCGACCGATGCGTCGGCCACAAGCCTTCGACGACCGCGTTTTATCGTCCGCCGGCGCGCACAAACTGTAGCGCAATCCGCCGGTGGAGCGGCCGAGCAACTCGGCGAGTTGCGATTGCGACAGCAATACACCGTAGCGCTCGGTGAGTTGGATTTTGAGGGTGTGCGTGGTGTGTTGGTCGTACTCTGCCATGATCTCGCCGTTCCTCAGCGACTGGATCGAGGACTGATCTGACCTCAGACATCCTCATGCAGACCATCAGAAACCCAACATCGTCCGTGCGCGTTTTCGGTAGCCTAATGTAGACCCAATTTATCGAGCTTGGCGACCAAGTCTTCGGCGCGCAGATGGGTATAGCGGCGTAACATCTGCATCGACTTGTGACCGGAGATGGCGGCGACTTCTTGATCGCCCAAACCCGCCTCGACTAAGCGGGACACCGCTTCATGCCGCAGATCGTGAAAGCGGAGCCCGCTGATGCCATTGTCCTTGAGCACTTGTTGCCAGGCAGGGTGAAACTCGTAAGGGCGGCGCTTCCCATCGCGACCAGGCTCGCCGAAGAAGATAAGGTCGCAGTCGACAGGCTTGATCGGATTACTCAACACTTGTTGGAAGACCTTAAGCGCTGAACGCGTCAAGGGTACGGTGCGTACGGAGCCGTTTTTGGTTTGCGTCAACGTCACTACGCGGCGCGCAAGGTCAACTTGATCGCGGCGTAAGGTTCTTAGCTCACCGGCGCGCATGCCGGTGTGGATCGCGAGTCGTACCAACCAGCCGAGCATCGGATTCGAATACCGCGTGCATACTTTGAGCAAATGTTGCTCCTCCTCCGCCGTCAATCGCCGGTTGCGACCGGCGCCAGGCGCGGGTTTGCGGATGTTTGCTACCGGGTTGTAAGTAAGCCCGATCCGCCATTCCTTGATGGCGATGGTGTACACGTGGGAGAGGAGTGAAAGTTCTAGGCGAACCGTATCGTTTGCGAGGCCTCCCGCCAGTCGGCCATCGCGAAAGTCGGCGACAAGGTCCGGTGTGATTGCCGCTAAGCTGTAGCTTCCGAGGGTTTTGGTAAGTCTCCGCACACGATTGCGTTCTGATAGAACAGTCGACGCCCGCTTTGTGACGGCGACTTCTTCCATGTACCGTTTCAGTGCGGATTCGAGCGTCACGCGTTCAGCGTCTGCACGATCGATATATACGCCGCGCACCATCTCATCTTCGGTGCGACGAGCCCAATCCTGCGCGTCGCGCTTGGTCCGGAATGTCTTGAAAGTCGCGGGCCACCCGCGCTTGCGAATGATCGATTTCCAGGTTCCCGCTGGAGTCTTGATTAAGGAAGCCATGCAACCCTCCGCGTACTGCAAGTGTACTGAAATTGTACCTTTTTACCGCAGGAGGGCAACTCGAATTAATCTAACCTATTGATTAAATGGTGGGCCCGGTAGGACTCGAACCTACGACCAAGGGATTATGAGTCCCCTGCTCTAACCAACTGAGCTACAGGCCCTGGCGGGAAGTGGCATTTCGGAAACAGACCACGATTTCAAAATTCAGAAATCGTGGCCGCCTCCAACATCAGAGCGGTCTAATCGAGGAAGGTACGCAAACGTTCCGAACGCGATGGATGGCGGAGTTTGCGCAGCGCCTTGGCTTCGATCTGTCGTATGCGTTCGCGCGTGACATCAAATTGTTTGCCGACTTCTTCCAACGTATGGTCGGTATTCATATCGATGCCAAATCGCATCCGCAATACTTTTGCTTCGCGCGGCGTCAGGCCTTCAAGTACTTCGCGGGTGCTGCGGCACAGGCCTTCAAACGTCGCGGAATCTACTGGCGACTGAATATTCTGATCTTCGATGAAATCGCCGAGATGGGAATCTTCATCATCGCCAATTGGTGTTTCCATTGAAATCGGTTCTTTCGCAATCTTCAGCACTTTGCGAATTTTGTCTTCGGGCATTTCCATGCGCTGCGCGAGTTCTTCCGGCGTCGGCTCACGGCCCTTCTCCTGTAGAATTTGCCGCGAGATTCGATTGAGCTTATTGATGGTCTCAATCATGTGCACGGGAATGCGGATGGTGCGCGCCTGGTCCGCAATCGACCGCGTAATTGCTTGTCGGATCCACCATGTCGCATAGGTCGAAAACTTGTAGCCGCGTCGATATTCGAATTTATCAACCGCCTTCATCAAGCCAATGTTGCCTTCTTGAATTAGATCCAGGAACAGCAGGCCGCGGTTGGTGTATTTCTTGGCGATAGAAATCACCAAGCGCAGGTTGGCTTCGACCATTTCCTTTTTGGCGCGACGTGCTTTCGCTTCGCCGATGGACATGCGGCGATTAATGTCCTTGATTTCGCTGACCGCCATACCGCTGGATTGTTCCAACTGGCCTAAGCGTTCCTGAATCGAGTCGATTTCCTTGACGCGTTCTTTAAGTGCCACGACAAAGGGTTTCTTTTGCCGGACCAGCGTCTTCAACCACCCACCATCGGCTTCGCGATCAACGAATACGGCGAGAAAATCCTTGCGTGGCATTTTGCATTGCTTCACGCAGATTTCCATGATGGATTTTTCGACCTGGCGGATCTCGTCGACCACAGTTCGGACTTGTAACCCGAGCGTTTCAGAGAAGCGCGGCACGAGTTTGAACTCAAGGAATTTCTCTTGAAGCTCTTTGCGCGCTTCCAGAGTCTTGGCGTGACTCCGACCATTCTTTTTGGTCGCGGCCTGAACCTTTTTGTGCAGCTTGCGGAAGTCTTCGAAGCGGAGCTTTACTTCCTCCGGATCAAGTTGGTTCGGTATCGGATCGGTGGTTTCCTCCGCGCCTTCCTCTTCCTCGGTCCCGGCTACCACCGCCACCTCGGGATCGCCCAAGCCTTCGACGTCTTCTCGAATCTCCGCGGTTTCGGCGTTGAGATCGATGAAGCCAGAGATAAGTTCGCTGATCTTGGCGTCGGTACTCGCCGTGCGGTCGTACTCGGACAGGAACAGCTCGGAAACCGCCGGAAAATCGGCCAGCGCGCACAGCACTTGGTTCAACCCGTCTTCGATGCGCTTCGCGATCTTGATTTCGCCTTCGCGTGTGAGCAGATCGACCGTCCCCATCTCGCGCATGTACATACGCACCGGATCGGTCGTGCGGCCGAACTCGGTATCCACCGCGGCAATGGCGGCTGCCGCTTCCTCGGCAGCTTCCTCATCGACCTCGGGCTCGTTCATGAGGATCGCGTCGAGATCCGGCGCAGTTTCATGCACCGTGATCCCCATATCGTTGATCATGTTGATGATGTCTTCGATCTGTTCAGGATCGACGATGTCATCGGGCAGGTGATCATTGACCTCGTGATAGGTGAGAAACCCCTGTTCCTTACCTTTCGCGATTAGGCGCTTGAGTTGCGATTGTTCGTCGTTGGATTCGATGTCTTCAAGGGTATCCATGAGGGAGATTACCTTTTACAAAGTCTTGCCGACGGTCGCCACTACGGCTGCCCGATGAGCGTCTTAGAGTCTAGTACAAAGCGTTTGTTTCGCCAGAACGTGGCGAAAATAGCCGCTGAGTATAGCCGAAGGGCATCCTCGACGACCAGAGAATTCGCGGTTATTTCCGTTCAGGTGGGCGCTGTTGTAAACGAGCGCGAGCTTCGGGGCCCAGGTCGCGCGGATTCGGTGTTGCGTTCTCAATCAGCCGGCC
>JAYUEZ010000422.1:0-3935 GCA_043738965.1 Gammaproteobacteria bacterium | reverse complement strand
GCGCGTCGCGCGCGAGAAGTAAATGGGGTGCGGCACTCCACGCCGGCGCGCCAATCTCGATATACGGTGCCGTGATCGCGAGCCCGCCGAGCAGATGAATGATCACTCTTGGATGCGCCGCCGGATCCTCACTGAAACTGATACGGCGCTCGAGCGTCGCGCTCAGCCAGCGTTGAATGGGTTGCGCCAGAAACGGCCACCCCAGCGCCTCGCAAACGCCAAGACTCACGACGGCCGTGATCGCGCTCGCCGCGATCAAACGCCAGCGAGTCGTGCGTGCAGTGTTATCGGTCATCTGCCGATGCTTCCATGGCTGGCTCAGTCCGTCTGTGGGGATTTATCTGCGCGAAGCGTCAGCAGAGTCCTACAATCAAGTGATCAAGTGACACTAACTGCAGGTTGCGCTGCACGGTAATTCGGTCAAGAGTTTCATCAACACCGAGAAATCGACTGGCTTGACCAAATGGTCATCGAAGTCCGCGGCCGCGAACTTTCGGCGGTCGTCCCCCTGACCCCACCCCGTCAGTGCGATCAATACGATATTGTCGCCCCACGGCTGCGCCCGAATTTTTGCGCCACTTCGTAACCGTTCATGAGCGACAGACCCAAGTCGAGCAGGATCACATCCGGCCGGAAAGTTTCTGCCATCTGCACGGCTTCAAGACCATCGTTCGCAATGCGCGTTGCGTTGCCTGTCCGCTCCAGTAGAGTCGCGAGAGACGACGTCGAATCCGGATTGTCATCGACGACCAGGATGCGCCGGCACACCGCCGGCCGCTTGTCGGCCGGCACCGACTGGCAGGACTTGCTGCGGGGAGTGTCGGAGCTTAAGCAGAGTGATTCGCCGCAGAAACAATTTTTTGATTACGCAGGTCCGTTGTTCAGCGCCGTTGTGTCGCCGGCCGCGAGCACTGGGCCCTTGAACGAAACGCGCAAGTTCCGCGCCCTGCCACGCGATCGCTTGATATCCTGAAACCGTAAACATCCGCTACACGGCAAGAAGCTTGAGTATCTCGCCGACCGATATTGGGGTGGCTGCGAGAGAGAGATTGCTACGGGTGCTTGGCCGTGGGCGAGTCGATCAAACGGAGCCATGCGACGGTTGACAAGAGCGAGCACGTCAATGCGGAACTTCGGCGACGGATACTTGCCGCATGCCATGCGCCCTTCTCAAGTGACTTAAGTACCCCCACGTCACCGCTAGTGCCAGCGGCAGGGCGCCTGCGAGCAGAAACACGAGGTCACCCGGCAATCGCATCCATTCAAGCGTGCGCGCTAGAGGTGTAGCTGTGTACGCCAAGCTGCGCGCGTGCCAGTAGCCATTCTCAATCACGTCGCGAAGCTGCATGATTCCGGCTGGAAACAAGCTGAAAAAAACCATCATGGCAAGACCAATATTCAGGCCCCAGAACGCTACGCGTATCATGCGTGAAACCTTTACCCAGACCTCATCCGTGACAATTTCACGCAGCACGAAAACCATCAATCCCGCCCCCAGCATGCCAAACACGCCCATCATCGCGGCATGTCCGTGGTTGGGCGTCAGAATGGTACCAACCTCGTAGTAGCTAACGATCGGAGTGTTAATCAAGAAGCCGAAGACGCCTGCTCCAAGGAAATTCCAGAAACCGACGGCCATCAAAAAATAGAAAGTCCACCGGTGTCGATCGACGATGGTTGCTGTCCCGCGCGTGATCCTCACAAAATCCCAGGCATCCAGTGTAATTAGAGTCAGCGGCACAACCTCGAGAGCAGAAAAAACAGCGGACATGGCCATATTCATCTCAGTCTGGCCGGTCCAATACCAATGATGACCGGTACCGATCAGGCCGCCGCTGAAATATAGAATGGCGTCGAGATAAATCGTGCGTAGTGCGGAGAGCCGGCGCACGAGTCCCATTTCATAGAAGATCACTGCGACCATCACCGTCACGAAGAACTCGAAGAAGCCTTCCACCCATAAATGGATGATCCAAAAGCGCCATGCATCGACGATGGTGTAGTTGGTATGGGCACCGAAGAACAACGCCGGTAAATAAAAGAGAGGAATAGCAAATGCCGCGATGAGAAAGAAGTTGGCAAAGCCGCGACGTTCCGGATCTTGGCGCGCAGGGGCTACCGCGCGCCATACGAGGAAGAACCAAAACAGCAGACCGATGGCGAGAAGAACCTGCCAGAAGCGTCCGATCTCCAGATATTCCCAGCCTTGATTGCCGAACCAGAACCAACTGTGCGGCAGCCACTGCAGCAAACCCGCCCATTCGCCCAGCATGCTTCCGACAATGACGAACATGAGCGCACCAAAGAGCAGATGAATGCCAAGCAGTTGTCCGCGCGGGCTCTTCCGGCCTAATAACTCCGCTACAAACAGAGCTCCGGCAACGTACGAAGTGGCGATCCAAAATATCGCCGACTGCAAATGCCACGTGCGCAACAGATTGCTCGGGAAAAACTGCGAGAGGTCGACGCCATAGAACGTGCCTGGCTCCGCGCGATAGTGGGCGATACCGGCACCAAATAGGCTTTGCGCGAGCAACAGAATGGCCGCCGCTGCCATGTACTTTAGCGTCGCTCGTTGAGAGTCGCTCAAGGCCCATGCAGGAAGCGCCACTGGCTCACCGTGCCATCCGAGGTAATCGAACTTGCCGAACGCAAGCAGGACGATGGCGGTGCCGCCAAGTAGAAAGAGGAAACTGACAGCGGTCCACAACAACGCGCCACCTGTAGCACGGTTGCCCGCGAGGGGGTCGTAGGGAAAATTGTTCGTGTATGAGTGGATGGTTCCGGGTCGTTCGGTAACGGATGCCCACGCAGCCCAAGTAAAGAAGGCTGTTAGATCGTGCAGTTGTCGCTGATTCGTAATGAGATTCGCGGGCAAGCCGCCGTTTTGTGCGGGGTTACCAAAGTAAGATTGCCAGCGATCAATCTCGGCGTGGAACGTTCGCGCGGCGCTTGGAGGAACGGTTAGTGTGTCGGACTTTGTGTCATAGCGATTCCTCTTCAACAAGCTCGCGGTTTCACCGTCCACCGCCGCGCGCTGCTCTGCACTCAACGCGGCATAGGGTTTGGAATAGCGGGCCACGGCGCGCTCCTCGGTAAGAGTCACTGCCCAATCGTGTAGTACAGTCGCGCCAAAATCGGGCCCAAGGTATCCCCCGTGGCCCCAAATGGTGCCGTTATCCATCAATCCGTACTTGAGGAACACCTCTTGCCCGCTGCGGATATCCTCGCCGGTAAAGACGACGGTACCGGCAGTGTCGATGGTGCGATCCGGAACGGGCGGCGCATTTGTGTAGGCTGTGAAGGTCAGGAACATCAGTGCGGCGAAGCCGAAGATGAACGTGACGATGACGCCATACTTCCAGCGAGGCGAAAGCTGTTCCACTTCTTTTATGTCTGTTTCCCCAGTAGCGTATTAGACGGGCTGGCCTTGCAAAGCATGGCATGACTCATTTTCGTACGCCGCCTATTCGAGGACTTGAGGCGTCGCGAATGGCAAGCTATGTCGTTCGCGACCGTGAGATAGCGGGCTGCCACTCACTCGCTCCTCCTATGGTATGCGCGCGCAGTGTGTCGTCTGTGCGGGACCGTACACAATTGCTCGGATCACCTGCGACGGTCTGGACGATCGGGCATTCGACACACCCGATCGAGGAGTTCCTGGGTTTGCGCGTAAGAGCCCGCATCAAGGTAATTGCCGACTCGTCGCCTTGTGGAAGCCGAGTCTTACACCGAAGACCGCGTTCGGCTGACAGGCGCGAGCCATTCGTTCATTTACAGTTCGTCAACCATCAATGCCGAAAGGAAGCGCAAATGAATCTTCACACCGCCGTTCGTGACGAAACCGATCGTATCGCCGATCTGTATCAATTGATCGATGATGTCAAAACCGCGATGCTGACGACCGTCGATCGCGATGGTTCGCTCGTCAGCCG
>JAYUEZ010000421.1:0-10402 GCA_043738965.1 Gammaproteobacteria bacterium | reverse complement strand
TAACAGCATTGTCCAAAAAGACGCGCCAAGCAATAACCGCAAAGAGCAACCAATTGTGGTAAACCGTGCATTACGAGTGCTCATCATTAAGCTCCCTGAATTTATGTGCTGGACGCTGCCGCGCCGATTGTATTCCATAGCAACACCGCACGGTTCACTTCTGTCGGCCCTAGAACCTGGTCGACGACAATTAGATTTGCCGGTTTCCGGACTTCATTTCTGGTCTTGTTTACGCTGCCTCCGACAGGAGAACAGCGTGGTCACAGACGAGCAAGTGAGGTACTGAGCATGACCAACTTCTTTGATGGCAACACGCCCGGTTTATGATCAAGTTCGGTGATGTTCACCCATGTTTTCCCATCAACGATCGTGACCAAATTTCTTCCTTTGAAGACAATCTCTTACGCATTTCGATTTCGCGTCAGTTGGCACGCATATTGCGTTGTGGCGACTTTTGGCACCCACCCTGGGGACATTTGCTGCGAAAGGCTATTGCCTCGCCTGAAGTCGCTCCGTTCGGCCATCATTTATCGTGAAAGCGGTCCATCAAAAGTGCTGACCGCTCTCAGTTATTCATGTCATTGTTAAAGAAGGGGATTCCGCAGGTGACCGCGGCGGCCAAGAACTTATCGGTCAATCGTAATGCGCATCAAGAAAGCAATACTTGACCCAGTACAAGCTAGAGGCTGTTACTGGCGAGTGTCACGTCACAATTTCTCTAGCATTAGCTGGTACTCTTAGACTCTTAACTCAACAGTCAGTGTAAACGGGCAGAACCCGGCCATAGGCTCAGTTAGCGTAGTTTCCGTGGCATTTTGTTGGGAGGGACGATATGAAGATTTTCGCAACAGTTGGGCTGTGTGTCGCGTTGGCCGCGTGTGTCTCTGACCACACCGCGCTACAAAATGACAAGGGCCAAGTCGTCAATTGCAACGCTATGGGCTTCATGCTGGGTGCTGTAATAGCAGCTGCTATGCACGACGACTGTATTAAGAAGGCTGGCGCAGCAGGGTTTCATCAGGCAGGGATTGCCAGTACCGCAACACCCCCTTCGCCACCAGCGCGTGCGGGTGCCGCGCCGCCACCCACACCAACTGCTGCGGCGGCTCCTTTGGCAGTGCCCACTCAGGCCATCGCGACGCCCTCATCCCCTGCGGTATCGGCCACGACGGCAGAGCGCCTGAAGAAGCTAGACGAACTGCATAAGGCGGGCCTGCTCACGCAAGACGAATACGACAAGAAGCGGCAAGAGGTACTGGCAACGCTATAGGATTCTTCGTGCGCCGACCATCAAATTGGCGGACTGGGCTTGTACCCGCTACCCACGTACCGGGCAGGGCGCGATCGCCGCTAATTCGACGCTGCGCGCGCGCCCTGTAAGCGTTCCTACCCCGAATCCAGAACCCCTGGCTATTTAAGACCATACCCGATTCCACCATTTCATCCACGTTTAAGCAGCGCCTCGCCGTATATGGTCCAGCTCTATGCCTGTCGAAAGCAGACGTACTGTGAAAGTACTGGTCGCAGCTCTGACACTTGCAGCGATCCCCGCCTAAGAGCGGCACAGTCACTTCGTGCCCTCGCTATTTGGGCACGCAATGGGCACGCACTTTTTGTTAACCTGTTGATCAGTAGTGGTAGCGGTAGGTAGCTCCAGCTCGCATAACGTATTGCTTTTATTGACTTGTTCGGGTGTTCGGGACGTAGAAGTCGCAGGTTCAAATCCTGTCACCCCGACCATTGATTTAATTATTTTTATTACCAACAAGGCCCTCCAGGTGTCAGTTTCATCTGGGACCAGGTGTCATTTTAGGTGTCACTTTGGTCGGCGCCCCCAATCGCGCAAATTAACGATTCGCGTGCTCTGATGATCAACGTGACAGATCACTAAGCGGTCGCTCATTTGACCTCGCGCGCGTCGAACAAACACACCGCGGCTACATTTCATCAGGTAACCACTTACCGGCATTGACCTGACGGTTGCGGCCGTCTGCTTCCGGGCGGCGCAATTACTTGCTGGCGCGCTTCAGTAATCGGTCCAATCCCTGCCGTTGGTGTCGAATGGCCGGTATGGGGCCTTCTTACCACCCCTTTATCTCTTGCTGCATTTATCATCCCGCCCAAACCACGCCGTGCTTTGCGGCCCACGGTCTGGCCTGTTCCAGCTCATAGGCCAGGGCGTAGAGCAGGCCATCATCGCCCTTGGCGGCGGCGAACTGGCTGCCGATCGGAAGACCATTCTTGCCCCAGCCCAGCGGTACCGACATCGCGGGGGTGCCGGCCACATTGTGGATCGGCGTATAGGCGACATAGCTGGTGATACGCTTGTAGAGCGTGTCGAACGGGACGGTCGGCGCCTGCTCGCCGAGCTTCCGCGGCGTGCTGGACAGCACCGGCGTGAGCCACGCGTCGTAGTGGGAGAAGAAAACATTCATCGCAGCCTCTGCTGTCTTGAAATACGCGAGGCTTTTGGCCAGCGCGTCCTTGGGCTTTTTGCCGAAGAATTCCGCGAGGCCGATGGTCCAGGGCTCGAGAACGTCTTCAGGTTTCAGCTTGAGGCTTATCGCAAGCTGAACGAGCTGCACGGGTATGGAGGCCCACACCGTGAGGAAGGCATCGAGGAATTCCTGGCCGCTGACGGGATTCTTCACCTCGATGATCTCGTGCCCCAATCCCGTGCAGAGTTTCGCGGTCGCTTCGATGCTGGCTTTCACATCCTCATGCGGCTCCTTGCCGTAGTAGCTGAGCGTTGAGAATGCGATCTTCAAGCGCTTCTTGGCGGGACCGCGCACGAAACCGGTCGGGGTGAACCGGGCGTGCGGGGAAGTGTCTTCCGACAGTGAAAACACCATTGCGCTGTCACGCACGCTGCGGCTGACGCAGTTCTCAACAGCGATATCGCCGGGCATCTTGTCCTTGTCAGCGAAGTTCATACGGCCGCGCGAGGGCTTCATGCCGAACACCCCGCAGCAGGATGCCGGAATGCGGATCGAGCCACCGCCGTCCGTGGCATGAGCGACCGGGAACATGCCCGATGCGACGGCTGCCGCCGCGCCGCCGGAAGAACCGCCGGTGGAGTAACCCGTATTCCAGGGGTTATGGCATGCACCCAACTGCAGGCTCTCGGTCGATGCCATCAATCCGAATTCCGGGGTATTGGACTTGCCGATCACGATCATGCCGGCGTCGATCGCCTTCTGCGCCAACAGGCTGTTGTCGGCGCCGATATGTGTTGCCATGAGCCGCGACCCCGAGGTCGCTATCTCGCCCTTGATGTCGTTCAGATCCTTGATGAGATAGGGGATGCCGGACAGCGGACTCGCGGGCAGCGCGATCTTCGCCTGTTTGCGCGCCTTGTCGAAATACTCGGCGACGATCGCGTTGATCTTCGCATTGACGGACTCGATGCGGGCGATGGCGGTATCCACCAATTCCAGCGACGTGATCTTCTTTTCGCGAACCAGCGCCGCTTGCCCGACGGCGTCGATGCCGGAAAAAGCATCTTTGGCAAATGCAAATCTCGGCTTCATCAGTGCGGCCGCCACGGCAGTGGTTAGCGCCGAGCCCACAAAGTCGCGGCGGTTGATCGGCTTATTCATTGTTTCCCCTGGACCATCATTGTATGCCGAGCCTGATGGAATTTGGCTCTCGCCGCTTAACAGACATCAGATCTGAACCAAAGGAATCAGACCAGTCAGTATCGGCAATGACGTCATCAGCGGCGTGGCGCGCACGACATAGCCGGTTGCCCAGGCCATTGTGCGAGAGCCGTCCCGAAATTACCGGAATTGGTTGTCTTCTATCCTCCCGGTTCAGGCGCCAAGGCAGATGACTCAAAATCGAGCATCGGACCCTTCTTTCGTAGGGCGGCTGATATGGGCAACGGCAGCTATGCGGTCCACGGATCTACAATTTCAATTCCGCAATCGTCGAAATCCTTCGCGTTGCGTGTAGCGAGGCTTGCCCCTCTCGAACGAGCCATGGCGGCAATCATGGCGTCGAATTGGCTGATCGGCTTGCCCGCCATGCGTCGCGACGCCGCGATCTCGGCGTACATGTCCGCGGCGTCGCTGTCGAAACTCAGCACCTGCCCCGCGAAATCCTCAGAAAAAATCTTCTTTGCGGCATCCCACAAACTACGTCGACGCTTGCCGTCGGCGAGCAGGCGAATCCCGTAGAGAACCTCGCCCTGAGTTACGGTGGTCGTGAACAAAGAGGCGCGAGGTTGTTTCGCCAGCCAATCCAGGACGGTTGGTTCTGGCAGGGGGCGCAGTGCTTCTGAAAGCACGTTGGTATCGAGAACAATCATTTTTCCAGGTTGACCGGCTCACGGATGGGCTCACGAGGCGCAGTCTTCAACTCGAATCCGCGAAGCGGCTCTATTCGAGCGCGGATGCAATCCACCAAAGATCCATTCTGCAAACGCGGTGTTGATAACGCCGTCCGTAGAATCTCGCGCGCCTCCTCCTCCATCGAGTGGCCATGGTGCGCAGCCCGCAGGCGCAATCTCGCCTTAAGCCGATCATCAATATCGCGAATGGTCATACTTGCCATGGCAGCCTCTAAATACGTGCAGTCATTGTACTCAATGATGTCAATGACTGCAATGTTGTCCTAGAGCGCAACACTTCGTAATACTATGTTTTTGTTATTGTTATTTTTGAGCACGTTCGGGACGTAGAAGTCGCAGGTTCAAATCCTGTCACCCCGACCACCCGTCCCTGATCTTTCTCTGGTCATCTGGCCTGAAGGTGTCAGTTTGGTTGATGCCTGGGTGTCGGTTCAGGTGCGAGTTTCATAAGCCCCCCGCATCCATGCGAGGCTGGCGCCGCCCTGAACTCATTGCCTGTGAACGCAAAGCACCGGATGCTTTGCGTCATCGAGCCTGGCGCGATTTCTTGCTCACCGGCCGCGCACCGACACGGGTCGCGGCCTTGGCCTTCCGGGGGGCCGGCGCTTTCCTACTGACGGCAGCGCTCGTGCCTACTGGTGCCGGATTCGTACCCGCCAGATCGATGCCGAACACATCCGCTAACTTCGAGGAGTCCAGAATGCGGCCGGCGCCCGGCATCTTGTGTACTGGCGCAGCGCCGTCCCCGGCGCGGGCGATCAGCTCCTTCGCATCGACCTTTCGCAAACCAAACAGCAGTTCAGGCGCCGCATCGAGTCGGGCGCCAATGCCATAGAGCGTCGCTGCCACGTGCTTGCACATCGCGGCCGAATCCGGGCAGCTGCAACTGAAAGATATCTCTTTGGGCGACGGGAAAAGACCGCTTCCAGGACGGGTGATGCGCTCCATCACGGCCGTCGACAGCTGCCCCTGCAACAGCTCGACCAGTGAGTCGATGGACCGGGCGCAGTCGCGTGAAATGCCTTGCCAGTGTGCAGCGGCCACCTCGGAAATTCGCACTGAAATTCGATAGAGACTCGATCCCGAGACCAGCGCCTTCACCTCACCCGCACCGATTTCCAGATGGATCACCGAGCCGTTGCGCAGGTAGGTGCGTCCGCGCGGCAGCCGATTCGAGAAATCGCTGTAACGCTCCAGGTTTTTGCACCACGCCTTACCCCAGAACGACTTGGCGATCGCGCCACGACCCGCGGTCACCGGCGCGAGCCTGTGGCCCTTCTTCTGCAGCTTCGCGACCGTGCGCTCGGAATTCTTGCGGCGAGCAGCGACCGGGACGTAGGGCTTCCAGCGAAAATACATCAGGACCTCTCAGACGATAGAGCAGCTCAGGCGTCCGCTTGCGCCGAATGAATATCAAGTGCGACCAGGTTCAGCAACTCTCGATCGCCAAGTTCAGTGAGTTGAAGCTCCGCACCTCCCTCGAGCACATCCTTGACGAGCGATTGTTTGGATTCGATCAACTGATCGATCTTGTCCTCGACCGTGCCGCGGCAGACGAACTTGTGTACCAGGACATTGCGCGATTGGCCGATCCGAAACGCGCGATCAGTGGCTTGATTCTCGACGGCCGGATTCCACCAGCGATCAAAATGCACCACGTGTGAGGCGGCTGTGAGATTGAGGCCCGCACCACCCGCCTTGAGCGACAGCACGAAGAACGGCGTCAATTCATTCTCCTGGAACTGCCGCACCAGTTCCCTGCGCTTTGCGACCGGCGTCCCGCCGTGCAGCACGAGTCCCTCGCGCCCGAACACATTGCCGAGGAACGTGGCGAGCGGCTGCGTCGCCTCCCGAAACTGGGTGAACACGAGCATCTTCTCCTGCTTGGCGGCGATCACTTCGGCGAGTTCGCGCAGGCGCGCGAATTTGCCGCTACCCGCTTCGGTCCACGCGCCGTCGCCGAGCCACTGGGATGGATGATTGCAGATCTGCTTGAAGCGCATCAGGAACGCTAACACAAGCCCCTTGCGTCCCATGCCCTCCGCGCCATCGAGCGCAGCGGCGAGTTCCGCAACCGCCTGCTGGTAGAGCGCCGCCTGGGCAGGGCTCAAATGACAAAACGCCTTGATCTCCGTCTTGTCGGGCAGATCGGCTATTACTGCCTTGTCGGTCTTCAGGCGTCTCAGAATATAGGGGCGCACAAGGTCGCGCAGCGACGCGTAGCTTCTGGCCTCGGCGAGGCCTCGAACGTAGCGTCCGAATGCCTGACCGGAGCCCAACAGACCTGGATGCGTGAAATCGAGGATCGACCACAGGTCCGAGAGCCGGTTCTCGACCGGCGTCCCGGTGAGCGCAATCCGAGTGCTGGCGATGAGCTTCTTGACAGCGCGCGTCTGTTTAGCGCCGGGATTCTTGATCGCCTGCGCTTCATCGATGACCGCGATTTGCCAGCGCGTACTCGAAAGCCAGGGATAGCGCAGCAACGCGCCGTAGCTCGTGATCACGAGATCGACGTCGGCGAGCGCTTCTCGCGTGACCCCGTTCAGGACCGCCGGGCGCATCATTGAGGGATGGGCGATCAGAATCCTCAACGTCGGCGCGAAGCGTTCGACTTCTGCGGCCCAGTTCCCGAGCAGCGAGGCGGGTGCCACGAGCACGCTCGGGGCCTGCCGTTGCTCTCTAGTTCCTGGCGCGTTCTCCTGCTTAAGCACCAGGAGGAGTGACAACACTTGAATCGTCTTGCCCAATCCCATGTCATCGGCGAGACAGGCCCCGAGACCCAGACGGTGCAGCAGGTAGAGCCAGCGAACCCCCGCCTGTTGATAGGGGCGCAATGTCGCTTGGAGCGCCGCGCCGGGATCGACGCGGGCAAGCCCCTCGGGGCTACGCAGACCCTTGAGCGTCTCGGCGAGCCACGGACCCGCGCTCACCGTGGACCATTCAGGATCCTGCGCCTCCACTGGTCCCTCCTCCAGTTTGACACCGGCGACGAGACGCATCGCGGTGGCGAAGGGCAGGCCGCCAACCGACGCCGCAGCTTCGACCTGGCGGAATCGCTCGAGGAGTTGCGTGAGCTTAGCCCGATTCACCTCCACCCAGCGGCCGCGCAGAAATTGCAGCCCGTCCGATCCCTTGAGCAGCGCGTGAATCTCGGCGGCCGTGAGTCGCTGGTCCCCGAGCGTCAGTTCGACCTGAAAATCAAGTAGCGCATCGGAGCCGAGTACCGATGGGACCCGGCCGCCGACCGTCGCCGTTATCATTGGCCGCGGCGGATGCCCGTTTTTCCACACACTTGGCGTTCGCACGACGATCCCAGCGCCTTCGAGCTTTGGCACGTCGGTCAGTAACTGAAACGCTTCGGCCGCCGCCCAGCGCAACGGGTGATAGATCTCCCCGGACTCGACCATCGCGTGCAGCCACGCACATTGCGCTGCACCTTCCTGCACCGGTTTGAGGAGTGAGAGCAGGCGAGCCTTGCTGTTCGCGCCGGCGTACTCGCGCAGCGCCTCTGCGAGTGGCAGATGCTGCGCGCTCCCTAGCGCGGACAGTCGCGTCGTGTAGGTCACAATGAACGCGAACGGCGCCTCCTCGTCGGTCCGATTCTCCGCCAGGTTGAAATGCACGCGACCGACGAGGTGCCAGGCCGGATTGCGCTCCGTCAGGAATTCCTGCAGCGACTGCCTCGCGTGGGAGCGCTCGACGCGATATGCCGCGTCGATCTGCTTCCACAGCGTGCAAAGGACTTCCGCCGTGAGGTACTCCCCTCCCGGCATAGGCGGCGCGGCGTTCATCAGGTCAGCGAGCGCCGGCGACGTGGGTGCAGCGACAACGCCAGTGTCGGTGGGATGCTCGGCGGCGAGCGGCTCCGCGGAGGTGCAAAGAGCCGCGACGAATTGCCCCGCGAAATCGCGCCAGTACGCAAAATCCGGCGGTAATGCTGTTCCGACCTCTCGGACCCCGAGCTCAAGCAGCGCGTGCCCAACTCCACGGGCGAACGCAGCCTCAACGCGCGCCTGCAGATTGCCCGGTAGCGGTTGCGCATCTCTCGCGGACGCCGGGGCAAGCACCAAGTGCCCCTGAGGTGTAAGCGCCGGAACTCGGGCCGCGCTCACGCGCTCGATCTACTCGGCCCAGTTTTCAATTTTGAGATCCTGGACGCGACCGAACTCTCCAACATTGTTGGTCACGAGCGTGAGATCCAGAGAACGGGCATGCGCCGCGATGAACAGATCATGCGCGCCGATAATCGTTCCACGCGCTTTGAGCGCAGCACGAATCTGCGCATAGTGAAGGGCGGCTTCGTCAGAAAAGTCCAAAACCTCGACGTGCCGCAGATACTCATCGAGGGCAGCATGATCCTGCTGTTGTCGGGGAGACACTGCAACCCCGAACAGCAGCTCCGACTTGGTGATGACGGAGATGCAGACGACACCGATTTGCACCTTCTGCAGTTTTCTCAGCACGGAGTCATGAGAGCGCTTCATGATGTAGGACGAAATATCCGTGTCGAGCATGTACTCTGCCATCAGGGTTCGCGCTCCTGGGCCGGCAAATCGTCAACCCCTTCCATGAATTCCTTCGAGGCGACAGGTCCTGAGGCGAGATAGCCAGACCAGTCCATCGGGCGGGCGGAAAGAATCACGTCCTCGCCTTGCTTGCGAATAAACACCTCAGGGGTATTGAACTGAAACTCCTTCGGCAGCCGGACCGCCTGGCTGCGGTTATTCATGAATATCTTGGCTGTACGCTGCACCGTTTGCCTCCAAGAAACATGGCATATACACAAGTATATGCCTCCCTGACGTCCGTTGCCAACTCTTAGGCTCGCAAACGTATTGACGAGATCCTGCCCAGTTTGGCCGAGCAAACCTCGCCGGTCTGCTGCTTGTGCTTTTATGGTCCGAAAATACTAACTAATTGTTTTTATTGTCATTTTTATTCAAGCACGTTCGGGACCTAGAAGTCGCAGGTTCAAACGGCTGCGATCAATACCAGGGCTTGCACTTTAAGGCAGCGGTTAGCCACCGAGGAACCCGTCAGCCGGCTGATAGGCTGATCACAGCGGTGGAACAGGGTTCGCCCCGCCACCGTTCGGGAGCCCCGCGGGCAACGTTACTCGCGGCGACAGGACGCGCCCTTGCCCACGTAGTACTGTTCGTAGATCGCACCGTCGCTGCCAAACGGAATGAAGACAGGCCCAGCATTGCGCAGGGCGCTGAAGTTGATTGGGTGCGCGCGCCGGAGGGCGCTTGCCTTCGTGTGCCCGGCGGCGATGCCAATCGTACCCAGAATGCCGGGTGAAAAGTTAGCGCCGGTGGCGGCCAGCCCGCCGACGATCATGTCGATCTTGCCGCTGTCGTAGATCGCAACCTGCAGCGTATTGGGCTGGGTCGTACCGATCGCCGGCACTCCGAGGTAGGTCACGACGACACGGTGATTGGCCGCATCGAAGTACCCGAACACTCCTCCGCCCGATGCCGCCGCCGTGCTATCGAGATTCTTCATCAACGCGCCGATCGTGAAGCGTCCGCTCAGCAACAACTGGCCTCTTGTGTACCAGGGCGAACCGTTGTCATCGATCTTGCCGATATCCGACGAGGTTCTGGCCGTGATGGCACCGTCCTCATTGACGATGAGGGTGCTGACGGGATCCGCCAGGCCTGGCACCGTGAAAGAAAACCCCGGATAACTGAGGTAGACACTGCCGCCCGCGCCCACCTTGAGCTTGGTTATGCCCGGATCCAGAAGCGTCGTGCCGGAAACGACGGCGAGCTCATAGCCGGTGCCGCCCATGGGCGTGAACGTGATCTTGTCGCCCGACCGAAGATCGATCGGATGCGCGGGCACTTTCTCGCAGTCAGCGACCAAGTCAACCAGCGGGTTCGCGCGCTGGTTGGCGTCGGAATCCGTCAGATACCGCTCGGCATTCTCGTCATGCTTCAGAGCCTGGTTGAAGAACGACACCGCGTACAGGTTCGTCAGCCGCGTCGTCTCGGCGATCGAGACTTCGGGCCTCATCGGCATCAGCGGCTTCAGCTCATCCCGGACCGC
>JAYUEZ010000420.1:0-3942 GCA_043738965.1 Gammaproteobacteria bacterium | reverse complement strand
GTTGGCAGCAGCGCGGCCTCCGCCCATCAAGTGCTCTATCACGCGGATCTCTCGGGGCCCGCGGAATCGCCGGCGAATGCTTCACCCGCATTAGGCTCCGCGGATGTCACGGTTGATCTTGATCTGGCAACGATGCGTGTCGCGTTCACTTTCGCTGGCTTGACCGGCACGACCACGGCTTCGCATATCCACTGCTGCACGACAGTGCCCGGGGTGAGCACCGCCGGAGTCGCCACCCCCACCCCATTCTTTCCCGGATTCACGACTGGGGTGACATCGGGAAGCTACGATCAGACCTTCGATCTCGCCCTGGCAAGCAGTTATAACGGAAGTTTCATCACCAACAACGGCGGCACCATTAGCGCGGCGATGAACGCGCTGTTGCTTGGTCTGGCCGATGGCAAAGCGTATTTGAATATTCACACCAGTACGTTCACGGGCGGTGAAATCCGCGGCTTCCTGATTGCGCAACCCGTACCAGTGCCGGCCGCCGCATGGCTGCTCGGTTCGAGTCTCGCGGGTCTTGCTGGTCTGCGTCGCCAGCGGGTCGCCTAACCTATCTATCCGCACTTGCGCGGTCCTCAAGCGAAGGCCCCATTCGGGGCCTTTTTCTCGTTCTCGTTCTAGGTTTTACGACTACGCATTGTCCGCCGGCGTTTTACGCCGCGCTTTCTGCCCCCACACATCGTAGTACGTCAGTTCGGCTGCAGGCCGACGGGTCACAGGCCCAAACTTTCCTTGCGGGTACCCAATAGGAATAGCCGCGGCAACGCCGAAGTCGTCTGGAACTCGAAAGTAATGACAGAGTTCGATTTCAAAGGCTTGATGCAAGGTGGTGAGGCACGCGCCCAGGCCCAGCGCGCGCGCGGCCAATAAAATATTTTGTGCGCACGGGAGCGTGGACGCATACGAGGGCGGCGGCCGGCCAACACGCGAACCGGGTGGCAAGCCGAGCGGCCAATTGCGTTCGCCACACACCAACACGATAAATGGGACCTGATGCATATTCTCGGCAAGGTGCAACGTGGATCGGAGAGTTCGAGCGCGCGTGCTGTGATCGTCAAGATCGAGCTTGGAATTTTCGAATCGGTTGCGCATTGCGCTTAAATAGCGATCCGCGAAGAATCGCTTCGCGGCGGGTTCGCGTAGGACCAGAAATGACCAGGGTTGTTGATTGCGCCCGCTCGGAGCGCAAATCCCGGCGGCGAGAATTTTGTCGAGCAATGCTTGCGGAACGGGATCGGGTTTCAAGCGACGCATCGCGCGCGCCGTGCGAATTACCTCAAATAGGGTTGGCTCGGCACTCATCCGGGCATCGCGAGCAACTCGATTAGGCCGCCGAGCTGTTGACTTCGAGCTGCGGCGGTGGCGTTGAATACTTGGTTGTCAGATAGCGTTGCAATTCGCTCAAGACGGCGGTGGGTTCGATGGGGTGACCGACTAATTCCTGCAGCCGCAATACTAAAATTCGTTCGGGCAAGGTCGTCATCGCCAGCAGTTCGAGATCGTCAACGTCGATCCGCGGTCCTTGGTTATTGCCTTCTGGGTTCAAGATCCGATTCAAACGCAGGGCGTCAAGATTAAAATGGCCGACCAGATCATCACCGTGCGCCGCGAACACCGAGAGCAGATCAAGGACGGTCGAGTTGGTATAGGACAGCGGCGCTACTTCAGATAACCCCACTTTCACGATAAAGCGGAAAACCTCGGCTTCGCGGACGCGCAATCGGCGCGAAATCGCTTTTATGCGACCATAATCGGAGGTACTGATCCGAATCGAAATACTGCGCTTGCTGTTGTCGTTAATGACCCCACTGCTTAATTTTTCCATCGAAAGCGGCCTCGCCCGCGGCGCCTGATCAAAGTTTGCATTTTCCATAGTGTGACAGCCTTACGACGAGTAAAGGTCCATTCTCGTCTCCATTCATAACAATCATATGACAACGGCCAGGAGTTATTGCACGCCGACTATGGCTGAGGCGCGGCCTCGTTCCCGGAACCCGCGTCGAGTGCCTTCACATTGACCTCGCGCAATTGATCCTGCGACTTGTCGGCATATTCCTGCAGGATATTCTCAATCTCGACGCCCTTAATCCCGGTCAGCGGCTCATGCTGGACCAACGCGTCCCAACTCGATTTATTTTTGTAGAGATCCATTAATTCACGGTTCGCTTGATAGAGGGCGAGGTTCTTACGTTCGGAGTCCTGTAATTCACGTTGAGTCTTCTGCAATTGCGCCTCGAAGTCCTGCTTGGCGGCTTCGGTTTCGCGCAGGGTGGCGGCCTTTTCTTTGTATTTTGCCACCACCTCTTGGAGCTGCTCCGTGGTTTTAGTTAACCGCTCTTTGCTGTGATTAAGTTCGGAGTCGAGCGCAGCATTTTTGTGCGAAGAAGAAGCGAGATCGGCCGCCGATTCGGAAAGCGAGTGGTCCTTGGCCTTGAGATCGGCCTTCATATTCGCGATAACTTTGTCCTTGGCCGCGCCGTCGGCCCGCGCGGTCGCGAGCTCGGTTTCGAGCGCGCCCTTCTGTTGGGCGATCTGCTTCAACAACCCCTGCGCCTTCAGCAAGGCCTGGCCTGTATTCACCGCATTTTCAGCGCGCGTCTCGGCGAGTGGGATCAGCACCAAGGACAACGCCAGCGCCTGCACGAGCCGCGCACGACCTTTGAGTCGGGATCTAGAATTTTGCATTGAGATCAATTTGCAAGACGTCGATTGAAAGAGGCGGGCCGTCGATTTCGGTGGCCGACATCCAATTCGCGCGCAGCCAGATGTTCTTGGTTAAGCCATACTTGCCACTTAGACGATAGCCTTTGGCATCGGTGCCGCCCAGATGAAAATCAGATTCGGTGAAGGCATCGAGCACGGCATCGCGTTGTAGATAGCGATAGCCCGCGGAAAGTTGCCAATCCCCCAATTTCGCGATCTGCGGCCAGCCGGTCACCATTTCAAGCTGCCAGCCCAAGGTGCGTTCTTTAATCGGATACAAATAAGTGGTGCCGCCGGTGCGCGCGCGGATTTCGTCGGCATTAAACCCCACGTTCTTCACGATATCGCCATTGAAGATTACGTGATACGGCGCGAGGTAAGCGAGGTCGACCGACAACGTGAGATCCACCAGCCGATAATCGGAAGCAAGCGCGAAAATCTGATCGTTCACGCCACCATCAAGATTCGGATCATTGGCAATGTTGTAGAGCAAGTTGCCCTTCTGCAGAAATTGCGGTTGGGTGCCGTTACGCAAGGTACTGCCGAGTGCATTTCGTTTGCCGATGATGTGGATGTAGTCGTAATAGGCGCTCGCGATTTGTACTTTGTTCTGATTATCGAATTCCCACGCCACGCCCAACTGTCCGCCCGCCAGCCATTTATCCTGCGCGGCGAAATCGATTTGTTGTAAGGGAAAGAGCCCAACCGTCGCAAACACCGAGCGCCCGTTGTTGCCCAGGCCCGTCAAACCGTCCGCTTCGCCAATAGCGCGTCTTAACGTTAGCGCGGCGCCATCGAAATTCAGATCTTCATCCCACAGCAGATCGGTCGAGACCCAGGGGTTGGCAATCCGGCCCACGGCGAAGTTCACTGACGAATCGAGCCACGACCAGCCTTGTTCCGCTGGCAGGTCATAAAGCAAGGCCGCGCGATCCAGCTGAATGCTAAACCGTTGCCCGGTGTTACCCAGCGTTTGATTGGTTGAGATCGGATTCAGTTGGTTGCCGGTCGCAAGGCGCGTGTCGAACAACCAATGATCGGCAATCTTGGCTTGCAGGCCTAAGCGCACGCGCTCACGCCAGCGATTGGTGTCTTGCGAGGTGTTTAAGAAAGCCCCCGGCCCCGCCTTGCTGATGCCACCGGCGGCATTGATCTTGGCGATATCGAGATACAGATTTTGGCCGCTCAAGGTATCGGCGTTATCCTTGCCGAAGTGATCGAGCTCGTTCCGCA
>JAYUEZ010000419.1:0-3948 GCA_043738965.1 Gammaproteobacteria bacterium | reverse complement strand
CGATGCGTTTGCGGCACACGTTCGGCAACACCGTGGCCTGATAGTCGGCCGGCTGCGTGAGAAAAAGATCCGCGCAGGGCATCGACACCACGCGAAGTCGCGCACCTTGTGCGTTCAACGCCTGGGCGACCGTCATCGCCAACCCGAGTTCGGAGCCGGTGGCGATGAGGATGGCCGCCGGCCCCCCAGCCGGTTCGAGCAGAATATAGCCACCGCGGCGGATGGCGTTGACCTGCGTCACGTCGCGCGGTTGCGGTGGCAGCCCTTGTCGGGTCAGCAGAAGACAGGTGGGTCCGGTGGTGTGCTCCACCGCGGTGACCCACGCGGTGGCGGTTTCCGCCGCATCACCGGGACGCCACACCGTGCAGTTAGGAATGGCGCGGAGCGTGCCCGCATGTTCGATCGGTTGGTGCGTCGGCCCGTCTTCGCCCAACCCGATCGAGTCGTGGGTGAGCACGTAGATGGCGCGCACCCCCATCAACGACGCCATGCGGATGCCGTTTCGCGCGTAGTCGGTAAAAACCAGGAAGGTGCCGCCATAAGGAATGAATCCGCCGTGCAGCGCAAGGCCACTCAAGATCGCGGTCATCGCGAATTCACGCACGCCATAATTGACATAATTTCCCGCCGGCTGCGCGCGGTTGTTGGTCGTGCAGCCTTTCCAATGGGTCAGGTTGGATTCGCTTAAGTCGGCTGAGCCGCCGATCAACTCGGGCAGCACGGGACCGAGCTTTTCGAGTGCGAGCTGGGACGACTTGCGCGTCGCGTTGGCGGCGGTGACGGCTTGGAATTCGTTGATACAGTTCGCGGCAGTGGCAGTCCAAGCCGCCGGCAACTGGGCGGCGATGCGGCGTTCAAATTCGCTGGCTAACGCTGGATGCGCGGTACGGTACTGTGCAAACAAGGTTTGCCAGGCAGCTTCTTTTGCCGCCCCGGCGGGGCGCGCGTCCCACGCCGCGTAGTAGTTATCCGGAATAACAAATTCGGCCGCGGTCCAGCCGAGTCGTTCGCGGGTCAGCGCGACTTCAGCGACGCCGAGTGGGGCGCCATGGGCGCCGGCCGTGCCTTGCTTATTCGGGGCGCCGAATCCGATCACGGTGCGGCAGCAGATAAGCGTAGGACGCGTGAGTTCGGCGCGCGCGGTCGTCAATGCGGCGTCAACAGCGAGTGCGTCGTGGCCATCCACTTTTTCAAGGACCTGCCAGCCATACGCCCGAAAGCGTGCTGGCGTGTCGTCGGTAAACCAGCCGGCGACATCGCCGTCAATCGAAATATGATTATCGTCATAGAGCACGATGAGCTTGCCGAGGCCAAGCGTGCCGGCCAGCGAACACGCTTCATGCGACAACCCTTCCATCAAACAGCCGTCGCCAGCGGCGGCGTAGGTGTAATGATCAACCAGTGCAAAACCTTCGCGGTTGAATTGCGCGGCCAGGGTTCGTTCAGCCACGGCCATGCCGACGGCATTGGCGAGGCCTTGGCCTAGCGGGCCAGTAGTGGTTTCAACGCCAGGCGTGTGCCCGACTTCCGGATGGCCGGCGGTCTTCGAATGTAGTTGGCGAAAGCGCTTGAGTTCGGCGATCGGCAGCGCGTAGCCCGTCAAGTGCAGAAGCGAGTACAACAGCATTGAACCATGCCCGTTCGAGAGCACGAAACGATCGCGATTGGGCCAGTGTGGATTGTTGGGATTGTGATTTAAACGCCCGCGCCATAGCGCTTCCATGATATCGGCCATGCCGAGCGGTGCGCCGGGATGGCCGGAATTCGCTGCTTGCACGGCGTCCATGCTAAGGGCGCGAATGGCGTTCGCGAGTTCACGCCGCGAGGGGGTTGATGAGACGGTTGAAGGTGTGGTCATGCGTTGGCGCTTATATTTTCGATGGATGGTCGGACAGCGCCCGTCTTAGGTCTAAAGATGCGCGCGCGATGGCCCCATTCTAACGGTTCAGGTGCGGGCGAAAAAGCAGCACGCGCACCACCGCACCACGCGCGATTAAAGCGCCACGCGGCGACGGATTTCGACGCGCATCATCGCACTCAGTTGCCGTGCGGTGACTACTGAAAAATTCTGCGCGCTGGTTGGCGCGTGTCTGGCGTTCGCGATCCAGCACCGAGTGTCGATTCGCCAAGCGTACTGAATCGAGTCAAGCTTTCGTGCCTTGCCGTCGCGGGACGAAATCCCGTCGTCGCGATCGACCACGGGGCTTAACGTCGAGAATCTTTTCACGCCATCCCCAATCGGTTATCAAATTCTGGACGACGCTGCGTCACCGCGCCGGGGCACCAGAAATAGATCGAACTGTTTAACTCAGAACTTAAGTCAATTGATAATTACAAACCATTCAATACACGGTATATTTGAGCCATTAAGCGTGTGGAAACAATCCTGCAAGAAGACCCAACCATGCGCTTCTGGTGCGACTACCATGGAATCGTGGTCGGGAGCCTTGAGAATGGCGGTATTAAGCAGCGAGTGGGTCTTGCATGAGCGGGCATAGCATCAGTTTTGAATTCTTTCCGCCACGCACGCCGGAGGCGGCTGGCAAACTCGCCACGACCACCGAGCGCTTGGCACGCTTACAGCCCGAATTTTTTTCAGTGACCTTCGGCGCGGGCGGCAGTACCCGCGATTCGACGCTCGAAACCGTCCTCAAAATCCGCCAGACGACTGGGATTGCAGCCGCGCCCCACCTGTCGTGCATCGGTACCCCGCTGACGCAACTACGCGCCGTGATTCACCGTTATCGCGACGAGGGGATCCGGCGGATCGTTATCCTGCGTGGCGATATGCCGTCGGGGACCACCGGCTTCGGCGAACTGCGCTATGCCAACGAATTGGTGGAGTTCGTGCGGCGTGAGACGGGCGACCTCTTTCACATTGAAGTCGCGGCCTATCCTGAGTTTCATCCCCAAGCGGTAAGTGCGACGGCAGACTTACAAAATTTCAAGCGCAAGGTCGACGCGGGGGCGAACAGCGCGATCACGCAATACTTCTACAACCCCGATGCGTATTTTCGGTTTGTCGATAGCTGTCGTGCGCTAGGGATTGAGATCTCGATCGTGCCTGGCGTCATGCCGATCATCAATTACAGCCAGCTCACGCGCTTTTCCGAGATGTGTGGCGCGGAAATACCGCGCTGGATCGCCAAACGACTACACGATTTTGGCGACGATCGGAACGCTATTCGTAATTTCGGCATCGACGTCACGACCGAGCTATGTGCGCGACTGCTGGCGGGCGGCGCGCCTGGATTACATTTTTACACGATGAATCAATACGAGGCGGTGGAAGCCATCTTTCGCAACTTAGGTCGAGACAATGCAACGCGGCGCGCGACCAGTCAGCCCAGTGACGCGTGACGCGGCGCGCGCAGCCGTCCTGTTGGTGGACGACGATCCACTGATCGTCGAGACGCTCAAATTTGCCCTCGACGACGAATTTACCATTCTGCCGGCCACGTCACGCGCGCAAACGCGGCGCGTCCTCGAAGGGCTGGCAGTCCCACCGGCGCTGGCCTTGATCGACCTTGGCTTGCCGCCGTCACCCCATGCGCCGGATGAAGGTTATGCCTTGATCGGTGAACTGCTCGCGCATCGTCCGACGATGAAAATTCTGGTGCTCTCCGGGCAAAGTGACCGCGCTAATATTCAGCATGCCTTGACCCTGGGCGCGGTCGACTTTTTACCGAAGCCCTGCGATTTGGCGTTGATGCGCGCGCGGCTCAACCACCAATTGATGTTGCTGGATGCCGAAGCCCGCGATCTTCCGGTCCGCGCCACTGAAGAAGTCTTGATCGGCGCGAGCCCCGGCCTGCAGACATTGCGCGCGCTGATTAAACAATTCGCGAATTCGCCCTTCCCCGTGTTGATTGAAGGCGAGTCGGGGGCCGGCAAGGAACTGGTCGCCCTGTGTCTACATCGCGAGAGCCGACGCGCGGCGCGGCCGCT
>JAYUEZ010000418.1:0-10436 GCA_043738965.1 Gammaproteobacteria bacterium | reverse complement strand
CACCGAGTTCGATCTGCGTCAAGTGATCGAAGAAGTGACGCTATCGTTTGCAGCGCGCGCGGAACAACAAGGACTCGCGCTCAATTGTGTGGTTGATCCAGCGCTCGCTCCGCGCTATCGCGGAGATAGTCGTCGTTTGCGCCAAATTCTCACCAACCTCATTGGCAACTCCATCCGGTTTACTCAGTATGGCGAAGTTGCCGTGCGTGCCATCCGTCGCACAGCGGCGGATGCGTTTGAAATCACGGTGACGGATACTGGCCCGGGGCTATCGTCGGACCAATTGGTGCACCTATTTAGTCCCTTCAATCAAGGTGAAACGGCCACGGCGCGCGGCATGGGCGGGAGTGGACTCGGACTTGCGATTTGTAAGCTGCTCGTGACCCAGATGAACGGCGAAATCGAAGTGGAAAGCGCGGCCGGTAGTGGATGTCGAATTCGGATCAGTTTGTCGTTACCCGGGGCTACCGCAAGTGACCCGGTTGTCAGTGCACAGTCTTATGTCGATTCGCGAGTGTTGGTCTTGGGGCCGGACGATGCGTGTCGCGAAGCAGTACTCGGCTATCTCCGTGCCTGGGGTTACGAGGCCGATTTGCTCACGAACGCCAGCGACGTGGCGGCGGTGGATGCCAGTCGTTTGTACGATTTCGTGGTGGTCGACGAAACATCCTCGATCGCGAGTGATCGCTGGCTATCACCGACCTTACGCACCTTACCGACCATTCGCCTGGTGCCGTACGGAACCGCGCTCGACAGCCGCGACGGTTATCAGGTTGCAAAGCCGATGACGTCCGCCAGTCTCAAAGCGGCTCTCGCGCATCTGGGTGATGATGGCACGCTGCCGGCGGGCGGCATGAGTGATTCGTGGGTGCGGCCGACGGCCGATTTCCGCGGCAAGCGCCTTCTGCTGGTCGAGGACATTGAACTCAATCGTAACGTCACCCATCAATTGTTGGCGAGCTACGGCGTCACCGTCGACGATGCCGAATCCGGACAACAGGCAATAGCGCTCCTCGAGACGCGACGGTATGACCTGGTGCTGATGGATTTGCGCTTGCCTGGGATCGATGGGTTGGAAGTCACGCGACGGTGGCGTGCCCGCGAGCAAAAACTAACGCGGCCGCGTGCCGCCATCGTGGCGCTGACCGCCCATGCATTGTCGGGCGATGCCGCGCTTTGCTACAAAGCCGGCATGGATGATTATCTGACTAAACCGTTGTCCCGCCGCGCGCTAACCGTCGTGTTAACGCGCTGGCTCGTGACCGAACCGCTGGCCGACACCAGCGTGCTGCGTGACATCGCGAGCCAGCACAATGTCTATCACGCCAACAACGGGCGACCCTTCGAGGAGCAAGAGGGATGAAATATTTCATGACCGGCGCAACCGGCTTTCTCGGCGGGGCCTTATTGCGGCAGTTACGCGTGGCGGGACATGAAGTTCACTGTGTGGTTCGTGATCCCACCCGCGCCCCCGAGCTGGTGCGGCAGGGCGCGGTGTTGCATCGGGGGGACGTCACCGATAAGGCGAGCATGCGCGCACCGATGAGCGGCGTCGACGGAGTGTTTCATGTTGCCGGTTGGTACAAAATCGGCGCCCGCGATTCCAGTCCAGCGGCGTCGACGAATATCGACGGGACGCGCAATGTCCTCGAACTCCTGCGCGAGCTCGGTATTCCGAAGGGCGTATACACCAGCACCTTGGCCATCAATTCGGATACTCATGGTCAGTTGGTCGATGAGAATTATCGGTTTAGCGGCGTGCATCTTACCGAGTACGATCGCACCAAGGCGGTGGCCCATGCGCTCGCCAAGACGTTGATGGGAGACGGCCTGCCGTTGGTCATCGTCATGCCCGGATTGATCTACGGTCCCAACGACACCAGCACGGTGCGCACCATGCTGATTCAATTCTTGAAACGACTATTGCCAATGGTGCCGCGCGCGACGGCATTTTCGTGGGCGCATGTTGACGATGTGGCGGCGGCGCACGTGTTAGCCATGGAGCGCGGGCGGGTCGGCGAAGAATATATAGTGTGCGGCCCCACGCATACGCTGGCCGAGGCGTTCGCCATCGCCGCCGGATTGGTCGGGCGGCGTGCGCCATTGGCCGCGCCATCGGGGCTGTTCAAGGCCATGGTTCGACCCATGCGTCTAATCGAAAAACTGATCGCCGTGCCCGCCACGTATTCGGCGGAAGCCATGCAAGTGAGTGGAGGCGTGACCTATATCGGCGATAACGCGAAAGCCAAACGCGAGCTAGGCTTCGCGCCACGCGCGTTATCGATCGGTCTCGCCGAAACGCTTGAACACGAAATGAAGCTGCTTGGCTTGCGGCGCTAGCTCGTTTGCCCTTGGCGTTGGCGCCTGCCGCAATGGTTAAGGCCAGCTTAAGGCATCAGGACTAGTTTGGGCCGTTCTTAAATCCCCAGGTGGTTTTTGCCGTGCGGCTCCTGTTAGTTGAAGACGACGCGATGGTTGGGACTGCGATGCGCAAAGGATTGCAGCAGGAAGGCCATTCAGTCGATTGGGTGCAAGACGGACGTAAGGCCGAAGCCGCCCTCGAGAGTAATCCGTACGATTTAATGGTGCTCGATTTAGGCCTGCCCGGGAAGGACGGTGTGCGAGTGCTAGCGGATTTACGCCGCGCGAAGCTAACGCTGCCCGTCATCATCGTCACGGCTCGCGATCAGATCGAGGATCGAGTGCAAGGTCTGGATCTGGGCGCGGACGATTACCTGGTCAAGCCGTTCGATCTCGACGAACTTGCCGCGCGCATTCGGGCCGTCGCGCGGCGCCATGCGGGGCGGGCCGAAGGCCTGCTTGAATACGCTGAAGTCGTGTTAAATCCGAGCACGCATGAAGTCTCCCGCCACGGCGCGCCGCTCGCGATCTCCGCGCGCGAATTCGCCTTGCTCTCCGCCTTGCTCGAGCGACCGCAGGCGATTGTGTCCCGCGCGCAGCTCGAAGAACGACTCTACGGGTGGGACGAGGAGGTCGCGAGTAATGCCATCGAGGTCCACATTCATCACTTACGTAAGAAACTCGGCGAGGGTTTTATCCGCACCGTGCGCGGGTTGGGTTATACGCTGGGTTCAGCTAGCTGATGACGCCGCCGGATTTAACGCTAGGTCCAGTCACGTCCCGCGCCGTGCCGCACTAAGGCGTTTAGGTTTGTCGTCATGATGTCGTTGCGATCGCGTCTGCTGCTAGTGCTTTTATCGGCGGTCGCGATTACCGTCCTCACCGCGACCGGCGCCACGTACTATTGGGCGCGTCACGAAATCGATTCGCTGTTCGATTATCAATTGCGGCAACAGGCGCTTGCGTTGCGCGATAAGGCGTACATGCTGGGCACGGTCGAGGCGCCAGAGCCCGATCCCGAACAGCACTTCGTGATCCAAGCCTGGAACTGGCGTGGTGAGCGGATTTATCTTTCGCATCAACGCGTGACCTTGCCGCGTAGTCGAGAACTCGGCTATGCCAATGTCACCTCCAAAGGTGACGAATGGCGGGTGTACGCCGTGACCTTAGGCGAACAACTCGTGCAAGTCGCGCAACCAATGGCGATACGACACCGCATCGCAACGGACGCCGCGCTCCGCATCCTGTACCCGCTGTTGGTGGTATTGCCCGCGCTTGGCTTTCTGATTTGGTGGCTGGTGGGCCGCACGCTTAATCCGTTGGCACATCTCACGCGCGCGATAGCCGCGCGTCAGGCGCATGCGCTCGATCCGATCGCGGTGAGCGGGCTGCCTAGTGAAGCGCGCCTGATGGTCAATGCGCTCAATGATTTGATCGCGCGTTTGCAACAGGTGCTGGCGCGCCAACGTGAATTCATGGCCGATGCCGCGCATGAATTGCGCACGCCGCTGACCGCGCTTCGCTTGCAAACACAACTATTGGAGCGTGCGACCACGACCGCGGATCGACTCGACGCAACCGCCGAACTCAAAGCCGGTGTCAATCGCTCAACTCACTTAGTCGAGCGGCTGCTAACACTCGCCCGATTGGAACCCGAAATCGCATCGACCAAATTTCACGATGTCGATATCACGGCCGTGCTCCGCGACGTCATCCGTGAGCTCGCGCCGATCGCGAGCCAACACGGCATCGATCTCAAGGCTGATATCGCGGAGGTACCGAGCTTCGCCGGTAACGAAATTGGTCTGCGCAGCCTGTTCACCAATCTACTGGA
Organism: Gammaproteobacteria bacterium; assembly: GCA_043738965.1. Taxonomy (GTDB): domain Bacteria; phylum Pseudomonadota; class Gammaproteobacteria; genus CAIKBL01. The sequence continues at coordinate 6,241 of JAYUEZ010000418.1, read as the reverse complement.
TAACGCTTTTCGCTACTCCACGGCGCCGGGCCCCGTGAGCGTCAAACTGTGGCGCGAAGGAACCCTGGTGATCGCGAGTGTCACCGACAAGGGTCCTGGGATCCCGGCTGACGAGCAGGCGCGTATTTTCGATCGCTTTTATCGCGTGCCCGGCGCCAATGCGCACGGTAGTGGGCTCGGCCTCGCCATCGTCAAACGCGTGGTCGAGTTACATCGAGGCGAGGTGAGTGTGGCGGACGGTCCAGACGATCGGGGGACCACGTTCACGGTGCGCTTGCCGCTGACGGGATCGCAGCGCGAAAATGCCGGCGAAAAGCCCACCGATGCCATTTAATGAGTTCACGACCGCCAATCCCAGACCTCACACCACTTGCCGTCGACGAAATCGTGGCGTTACAAACGATCGTCGCCGGTGTGGCGCACGCCATTGGCGATGATTTTTTAAGGACCTTGGTTGAGCACCTGGCGAAAGCTGTCGGCGTGCGCCATGCGTTCGTATCGGAGTTCACGCCACCGCAGCAGATTCGAACGCTGGCGTTCTGGTCGAACGGGGGCATTGTCGAGAACATCGAATACGAACTTCCGGGCACTCCGTGCGAAGAGGTGATTAACGGGGGCTTGTGCCATTTCCCCAGTGGCGTGCACTTGAAATATCCCAAGGAAGCGGGGATCGAAAGCTACCTCGGCGTGCCGTTGAAGGCCGAGGACGGTAAGGTTCTAGGCCATCTTTGCGTGCTTGACGAAGCACCGCTGCCGGCGGAGCCACGCAAACTCTCGATCTTTAAAATTTTCGCCGGACGGGCCGCGGCTGAACTCGATCGCTTGCGGTTGCTAGAAAAAATGCGCTCGAGCGAAGCGCGCTTTAAGGATTTGTTCGACGAAGCGCCGATTGCCTATGTGCGCGAAGACTTGCACTCGCGTTTTCTGGAAGCGAATCATGCCGCGATGCGGATCTTAGGGATCACGGCTGACGAAATTGCGGGTACTTACGGTAAGTCCTTTATCCCAGATACCCCCGACGCCCAGCGGCGCTTCGACGACGCCTTCGCGGCAATTGGCAAAGGCGCCGATACCAGCGGCATCGTGCTCGAACTGCGGCGCAAGGACAACGGCAAGCCGGTCTGGATTCAGTGGTGGTCGAAACCCGATCCCAGCGGCACCCACACCCGCACGATGTTCCTCGACATCACCGAGCGTGTGCTGATGGAGCAGGAACAGGCACGGCTTAAAGCACAGAACGTATATCTCCAAGAAGAAATTAAAGCGGTCCACAACTTCGACGAGATCGTCGGCGCGAACCATGGTCTAGTTAAGGTTTTGGATGATGTGCGGCAAGTGGCGACGACGCACGCGAGTGTGTTGATTTGGGGCGAGACGGGTACTGGTAAGGAATTGATTGCGCGTGCGATCCATTCGGCGAGTAACCGCGCTGATAAACCCTTTATCAAAATTAACTGCGCCTCGTTGCCGGCCGGCCTCATCGAAAGCGAACTCTTTGGTCACGAGCGCGGCGCCTTTAGTGGGGCGATTCAACGGCGCATCGGGCGTTTCGAGCTGGCCCACACCGGCACGATTTTTCTCGATGAAATTGGCGAGGTACCGTTGGACGTGCAGGTAAAATTGCTGCGCGTTTTGCAGGAGCATGAGATCGAACGAGTCGGTGGTAGTCAGACCATTAAAACCGATGTGCGGGTCATTGCCGCCACCAATCGCGACCTGCCGAAGGCCATCCGCGACGGCGCCTTTCGTGAGGATTTGTATTACCGACTCAACGTATTTCCGATCAACCTGCCGCCGTTACGCGAGCGTCGCGATGACATTCCGTTACTCGTGCAGTACTTCACGCAAAAGTACGCGCCCAAGATCGGGCGTCGCATTGAAGCCATCGAACCCGAATCAATGCGGCGGTTAACGGACTATCAGTGGCCCGGCAATGTGCGTGAGTTGGAAAATATCGTCGAGCGCGCGTTGATCCTCGCCAAGTCACCGATCCTGCGCGTTGAATCGACCACCATCGGCACGGCCGCTACTGCCGAGCCTGCGCCTCGGTCGAGTACCGAACCCGCCCGCGCGACGGACGGCGATCTCAATGCCGTGCAACGCGACCACATCCGGCACGTGCTTCAGCAATGCCAGTGGGTGATCGAAGGCGAGGACGGCGCCGCCAGCCGGTTGGGCCTGCAACCGTCCACGCTGCGTTACCGGATGAAGAAGCTCGGCATCTCGCGGAAAGCGGACGAACGCTGATAGCTTCCCCGCCAAAGTTGGCGGATCTTCCCACCGGGCTTAGTGGCCACTTGACCTAGCGTGTGCTTGATGCCAAGCAGAAACTATCCGCTAAGTTTTAGCAATCAGTCGATTAGCGGCAACGCGATTGGTTGGCCAACGGCTGGCGCGAGTCTTGCTCACTAAACAGCAGTCCTTCATTTCTTGTCCGCCAGGTGGTCATGATGCTGCGGATCCGCCAAGCCAGATTCAACGGTGAACCCACACTCTTTTGTGAAGGAAAACTGTTGACGCCCTGGGTCGATGAACTACGGCGTGCGGTCATGACGGCCAATGCCAGTGTTCCGACCGGTTTGCACCTTGTCGACGTCACTTATGTCGACCTGGATGGCGTGGAGCTGCTGCGCGAATTCCAGCGCAACGGGGTCGAAATCGTGGCCTGCAGTGGCTTTGTCGCCAAGCTTTTGGAAGACGCCTTGAAGTCGGCCACCAAACGATAACAAGGGCCGCTGGCTCTGAACTAAGTCAAAACCGTTTTGCCGCCGCTATACATAGCGGTACTGCCGTCTATGGTTGAAATGAGCAGCGCCACCCCAAGCCCACTGTATGTCGAGGAGCTGGCCATGAACGAGCGGATTACCCCCCACCATTTGGATTACGACCGACTCAGTGTCGAGTCCTCCGATCTCGTCAAATCGCTGGCGAATCGCTTGATGTACACGGTCGGCAAGGACCACATCATCGCCAAGGATCGCGACTGGTATTTTGCGTTGGCGAATGTCGTACGCGAACGGTTGATGGAACGTTGGATGCGCACCATGCGCGATTACTACCGGCGCGACTGCAAACGGGTTTATTACTTTTCGTTGGAATTTCTCATTGGCCGCAGTCTGTCGAATAGCCTGCTCAATATAGGCTTTCCCGAAGAATGCAAAGCCGCGTTGAAAGAAGTGGGACTCGACCTTGAAGCCTTGAGCGAATGCGAACCGGACGCAGCGCTTGGCAACGGCGGCCTCGGCCGCCTCGCGGCCTGCTTTCTCGATTCGTTGGCGACGCTGGCCCTGCCTGGATTTGGCTACGGCATCCGTTATGAATACGGCATGTTTCGGCAATGCCTCGAAGACGGCCAACAGGTCGAGCATCCGGACAATTGGCTGCGCTACGGCAATCCGTGGGAGTTCCCGCGCGCTGAAAAACTCTATCCAGTACGCTTTGGCGGCCGCGTGGTCACCTTCAACGATGATGATGGCAAGCTCCGACATCATTGGGTGGATACCGATGACGTCATGGCCATGGCCTACGACACGCCAGTGCCGGGCTATCGCAACAACACCACCAATAACCTGCGCCTGTGGTCGGCCAAAGCCTCGCGCGATTTCGATCTGCGCTACTTCAACGAAGGCAACTACATCAAGGCCGTCGAAGACAAGAATCAATCAGAAAATCTGTCGAAGGTCTTGTATCCAGATGACACCACGCGCATGGGTCGAGCGTTGCGCCTGAAGCAGGAATATTTCTTCGTGTGCGCGTCACTGCAAGACATTCTGCATCGGTTCCAGCGCTTCCATACCAATTTCGATGAATTGCCCGATAAGGTCGCGATTCAACTCAACGACACCCATCCGGCGATCGCGATCGCAGAACTCATGCGTCTACTGGTGGATGCGCATCACCTCGCATGGGAGCACGCCTGGTCGCTGACCCAGCGGACGTTTTCTTATACCAATCACACCTTGATGCCAGAAGCCCTGGAGACTTGGCCGGTCGAAATTTTTGAAAACCTGTTACCGCGGCACTTGCAGATCATCTATGAGATAAATCAACGCTTCCTACGCGATGTGGGCCATCGCTTCCCAGGGGATCCCGAGCGTGCGCGGCGGATGTCACTGATCGGCGAAGGCGGCACGCGGCATATTCGGATGGCGCATTTGGCGATTGTCGGTTCGCACAAAGTGAACGGGGTGTCGCAGATCCATACTGAACTCATGAAGCGCACGATCTTCGCTGATTTTGATCAGTTCGAACCGGGCAAGATCATCAATAAAACGAATGGGATCACCCCGCGCCGCTGGTTGAATCAGGCCAACCAAGGTCTGGCCGCGTTGATCACGAGTCGCATCGGATCTGAATGGGTGGCCGATCTGACGCGCCTCAAAGGGCTCGAAAGCCTCGCCGATGATCCGGCGTTTCAGGCTGAATTTCGTGCCATTAAGCTCGCGAATAAAGTCAACCTCGCGGCGCGAATTAAAGATAAAACCGGCGTCAGCGTAAACGTCGACTCGTTATTTGACGTGCAAGTGAAGCGCATGCATGAGTACAAGCGTCAACTACTCAATGTGTTGCATGTAATCACGCTGTACAACGAATTGCGCGCGGATCCAGAGGCGCCGCGCGTGCCACGCACCGTGGTGATTGCTGGCAAGGCGGCGCCCGCGTACACCATGGCAAAACTCATCATCAAATTGATCAACGATGTCGCGGATGTGATCAACAACGACAGCAGCATTGGCGATCGTTTGAAGTTCGTGTTTCTGCCGAACTACGATGTGTCTTCGGCGCAGGTGATCATTCCGGCCGCTGATCTCTCGGAGCAAATTTCAACCGCCGGGACCGAAGCTTCGGGCACGGGCAACATGAAGCTCGCGTTGAACGGCGCGCTGACCATCGGCACCCGCGATGGCGCGAATATTGAGATTGGCGACGCGGTTGGCGAGGAAAATATCTTTTTCTTTGGCTTGTCCACCGAGGAAGTCGCTTCGCTGCGTCAGTGTGGATACGATGCACGTACTTATTACGAGCGCGATGTGGCGCTAAAGCAGGCCATCGACATGATCGGCGCTGGGTTTTTTTCGGCGGAGGAACCGACGCGTTTCCAACGCATTGTTGACACCCTCCTCCAAAATGGCGATCACTACTTGCTACTGGCGGATTACGAGTCGTACGTGCGCTGCCAGCGCCGCGTGGATGAGCTCTACGCGACGCCCACCGCATGGACGCGCGCGGCCATCATCAACGTGGCGAACATGGGGCAGTTCTCGAGCGACCGCACGATTGCCGAATACGCCGCGGAAATTTGGGGGATTGAGTCGATCAAGCAACCGGCAACTCCCTAAGTTAAACAAAGTAAGACTGGTTAAACCCTCGTCGGTGTGAGCGCGGTAACGCCATCTTTCTCCCACTCCCTAGCCCTCTTCCGCGAGGGAAGAGGGCCGAGTGGTTTTGGATCAGCGTCCCTAATTCGACGTTTGTGTGTTCGTAAACGGCGGGAGTTCGCGGCAAGCAGTCTCAATCCAATCTTCAGCCGCGGCGAGCAATTCGCTCGCGGAGCGACCGTCCGGGAGTAAGGGCGGGCCCACCACCACGTCGATTGTTCCCGGGTGCTTGCGCAAGGCCTGGCGCGACCAGAAGAGCCCCGCGTTATGCGCAACCGGCACAACTGGGCACTGCGCTTGGATGGCGAGCGCCGTACCGCTCGCCGAATAGCGCCCGGATTTATCGATGGGTGTGCGTGTGCCTTCCGGGAAGATCAGCACCCACCACCCGTTTGAGATCCGTTCCTTGCCGGCCTTTAATATGGTGCGTAAGGCTTTACTACCGGCGGAACGATCGATCGCAATTGGATTCAAGCAAGCCAGGCCCCAGCCGAAAAACGGCACCCACAGGAGTTCCCGCTTCACGACCTGGCAGTGCGGCGGGAAAATGAATTGCATGGCCATCGTTTCCCACGCCGATTGGTGTTTGCACAAAATAACGCCGGCTTGCGCGGGGATGTGTTCCGCGCCGCGCACACGCCAGCGCAGGCCACAGGTAACCTTGAGCCACCACAAAGCGCAGCGCGACCATTGAATGATGACCCAATAGCGCAGACGTCGTGGGCACGGGAGCAGTATCACGCCGAGCGAACAAAACAAAACCGTGACAGGCGCGAGTCCGACATAAAAAAGGATTGAACGCAGTGGTTGCACTAAAGCGCACCGCTAACCAACGCTTGCACGGCGCTAGCGAGATCCGCAAA
>JAYUEZ010000417.1:0-10438 GCA_043738965.1 Gammaproteobacteria bacterium | reverse complement strand
CCAAGACCCCGCGCGGCATCGTGTCCTGGGCATAGCGAATTTCAAACTCAATCGCATCTTTGACCAGCGCGATAATTTCGCGCTGAAACTCTTCGGTCCACAAATGTGGGTTTTCAACTTTGATCTGGTTGATGACATCGATGCCAAAATTCATGTGCATCGATTCATCGCGCAAGATGTATTGAAATTGTTCGGCCACGCCGGTCATTTTGTTCCGCCGGCCCATCGACAGCACTTGGACGAACCCAACGTAGAAAAAGATTCCTTCGAACACCACATAGAAGGCGATTAAGTCGCGCAACAAGCGCTGATCCGCCGCGGTGGTCCCGGTTGTGAACAGTGGATCGCCCAAGCTCTCGGTAAAGCGCATTGCCCAGGAGGCCTTTTCGTGTACCGCTGGGATCTCGCGATACATGTTGAAAATCTCGGCTTCATCCAGCCCAAGGCTTTCAATACAGTATTGATAAGCATGCGTGTGCAGCGCTTCTTCAAACGCTTGGCGGAGCAAGTACTGACGGCATTCCGGGTTCGTGATGTGGCGGTAGACCGCGAGCACGAGATTGTTTGCCACCAGCGAATCCGCGGTGGAGAAAAAGCCGAGGTTGCGTTTGATAATGCGGCGTTCGTCGTCGGTCAGGCCGTCGCGACTTTTCCATAACGCGACATCCGCGTTCATGTTGATTTCTTGCGGCATCCAATGATTCGCGCAGGCGTTGAGATACTTCTGCCACGCCCACTTGTACTTGAACGGAACCAATTGATTCAGATCCGCGCGGCAATTGATCATGCGCTTGTCATCCACCGCCAAGCGGCGTGCGCCAAATTCGACCTGCTCCAAGCCGGTGACGCCGGTATAGGCAGGATCGCTGATAATTTCCTGGGCCGCCGCCGCAAGCTCCGCCGAGTGTTCGCGCGTTACCGGCATTGCCGCGCCCGCGGTCTGCAGTTGTTCGACCCGTTCCAAGGCGGCTAGCGCTTCGCCAGCGAACATTCCCTTGGTAAAACCGTTTGATGACTGTTTGAACTTCGCGACTGGATCGTCCCAACTCAACATTAAATGCCCCCTAATTGATCGTTTTTAAAACCGGCACAACGTGATGCAGATTTATTTATTGACAGGCTTCGCATTCGGGATCGAGCAACGAACACACCTTGGTGCCGTCGCCAAGCATTTCCATCGGTGCCTGCTGAACCGCGTTCAAGCGGCCATCTTGCAACGTGCTCTTCTCCACATGGGTTGCCCCCATCGTGCGTAGGTAATAAGTGGTTTTTAGGCCGCGCACCCACGCTAATTTGTATAAGTTGTCCATCTTGGCGCCGTTGGGTTCGGCCATATAGAGGTTCAAGGACTGTGCCTGATCGAGCCATTTCTGGCGTCGCGATCCGGCTTCCACCAACCATCGCGGGTCAACTTCAAACGACGTCGCGTACAGCGCTTTCAAGTCCGGTGGCAGGCGATCGATTTGCGCCACGCTGCCATCGTAGTACTTGAGATCATTGACCATCACTTCATCCCACAACGCGCGTTCTTTTAGATCATTCACAAGATACATATTGACCACCGTGAATTCGCCCGACAGGTTCGATTTAACGAATAGGTTCTGATACGTCGGCTCGATGGATTGACTGACGCCGCAAATATTCGAGATAGTCGCGGTGGGCGCGATGGCCATGCAGTTTGAATTTCGCATGCCGACCGACATGACGCGTTGGCGGAGTGCTTCCCAGTCCAAGGTCTGGCTTCGATCTACTTCGAGATAGCCACCGCGACCCTGCTCCAAAAGATCGATGGAATCGATCGGCAACACGCCACGGCTCCACAACGACCCCTCGAAGCTCGGGTACGCGCCGCGCTCGGCCGCCAAGTTGGTCGATGCCTTGATCGCGAAATAACTCGTGGCTTCCATTGAGCGATCCGCGAAGTTCACTGCTTCGGGTGTGCTGTAGGGGATCCGCAGTTGATAGAGACAATCCTGGAAGCCCATGATACCGAGCCCCACGGGGCGATGGCGCAGATTCGACGCGCGGGCGGTCGGCACACTGTAGAAGTTATAGTCGATGACATTGTCCAGCATGCGCATCGCCACCGTGACCGTACGTTCCAGCTTCGCGACGTCGAGTTCACCATTCTGAACATGCTGCGCGAGGTTGACCGAGCCCAAATTGCATACCGCAATTTCATGATTGGGCGAAGTGTTCAAAGTGATTTCGGTGCACAGATTCGAGCTATGGACCACGCCAACGTGTTGCTGTGGCGAGCGCAAATTGGAGGGATCCTTGAACGCAATCCATGGATGCCCGGTTTCATACAGCATCCCGAGCATCTTGCGCCACAGGTCGAGCGCGCGCACTTGCTTATGATTGCGGATCTCCCCGCGCGCCGCTTTTGCTTCGTAGTACGTGTAACGCCGTTCGAATTCGACGCTGTAAAGATCGTGCAGGTCGGGCACATCATCGGGCGAAAACAACGTCCACACGCCGTCCTCGCACACTCGCTTCATGAACAGATCGGGCACCCAATTAGCCGTGTTCATATCGTGCGTGCGCCGCCGATCGTCACCGGTGTTCTTACGTAACTCGACGAATTCCTCGATGTCGATATGCCAGGTTTCAAGGTAGGCGCAAACCGCGCCTTTGCGCTTGCCGCCTTGATTGACCGCGACCGCGGTGTCGTTGGCCACTTTCAGGAACGGCACCACCCCTTGGGATTTACCGTTCGTGCCCTTGATATGCGCGCCCATTCCACGTACTGGTGTCCAATCGTTGCCGAGGCCACCCGCGAATTTCGAGAGTAAGGCGTTATCGCGAATCGCTCCAAAAATTCCGTCGAGATCGTCAGGCACCGACGTTAAATAGCACGATGACAATTGCGGGCGGAGCGTGCCGGAATTGAACAGAGTGGGCGTGCTACTCATGAAATCAAAAGTCGACAGCAGATTGTAGAAATCGATCGCCCATTTCTCCGGCTCGATTTCATTGATCGCCAGCCCCATCGCGACGCGCATGAAGAACGCCTGCGGCAGTTCGAAACGCACCTCGTCATATTGCAAGAAGTAGCGATCGTAGAGGGTCTGCAAACCCAGATAATTGAATTGAAAGTCGCGCTCGGCGCGCAGTGCGAGTCCGAGCCGTTTGAGATCGAAGTTGCCGAGTCGGGGGTCCATCAATTCGAGATCGATGGCGCGTTTGATATAGCTCTCGAAATAATGCGGATAGCGCTCGGCCATTTCATTTTGCGTCGCCGCGTCGCCGTGATTCCCAACATAAGACAGTGCTTCGTGCCGCAACGAATCAAGCAACATGCGCGCCGCGACAAAGGTGTAGTTGGGCTCGCGTTCGATGAAAGTCCGCGCACTCATGACCAGCGCTTTCGCGACATCGGCTTCGGCGACGCCGTCGAACAGCGAGCGCATCGCTTCGGTTAGCACCAGTTCGGGCTCGGTGTTTTCGATTTCCTGGCACGCTTCAACGACGGTCCGACGCAAGCGGCCTTCGTCTAAGCTGATGCGCGTGCCGTCTTTCCGCGTCACGCCAAGCCCAGGGCGCCGACCTTCCGTGACATTGGTTTGCTCAAGCTTGCGCTGCCGTTCCCGCGCGCGCTCGTCACGGTACAACACGTAAGACCGCGCGACTTTGTGTTGGCCAGTGCGCATCAGTGCTAGTTCGACTTGGTCTTGAATGTCTTCGATATGCATCGCGCCGCCGGTGGGCATGCGCCGAGTGATGGCGCGCACGACATGGTTGGCAAGATCGTCGACCGTTTCGTGAACGCGGGTTGAAGCCGCTGCATTGCCGCCTTCGACGGCCAGAAACGCTTTGGTCATCGCAATCTTGATTTTGTCGCCGTCAAAAGCCGTCACTTTCCCGTTACGCCGTATCACTTTGAACTCGCCAGGCGCGGTCGCGGCCACTTCGGGCTGCAACGCGGGAGCGCTGGGTGTCTTTGTCCAAAGCGTGCGGCCCGGGCCATGGGTGACAGCGGTATTTTCCAGCTCCATGCACTCTCCCCTGCTACGGATATCGAGGTTGATGACGGGCCTGTGTACAGGCCTTCGAAGTTTTTTATGATTATCGCGTAAACGATTGTATAACACCACAATAAAATGTGGTCAAGGAATAGACAAACCACAAGATGATGTGTTCGAGCGGTGCATTCTACGGCGTAACGTCATCCGTGAGTAAATTGATTTTTGGCGGATTTAGAAACGAAGTCGAACGAGATCAGACGCTTAGAATTTATTGCCGCAGTGCACGCTAGCCGACAGCCAAATTGACCTAAGCAAACGTGCACGAACGTCGACCATCGGTCCCTTCCTCAAACTTTTGGGTCGAGCCCGGCGTCCGGCGCGTCGGAATTTGATGCGTGCGGAGGGCCCGCGGCGTTCGGAACGCAGTTCAACGGCGCGCCAAATAGTGTGAACGCAATGATTCACAAGGCGCGCGAAGATGCCGGCGCACTGGAGCGAAAGCGCTATTTACACCGGCGCGCGTAGATAGAAAGGCAACGCCATTTCAGGCGCCATACCGTGACCCGAGCGCAGCTTTGCCGCGCCCAAGCGCGCCACATTCGCGGCGTGTGGAAATCGGCAATGATCGACATCGACCGACGTGGGTGACAAGCGCGACGTGAGTACGGCGGCATGCACCTCCCACCCGCGGCCTAACGCTACCCACGGGCCAAATTCTGTCGGAATTTTGATGGTGTCCGGTGCGCCAACCTTATCGACGGAGACTTCGCGCACTAGCTCAGTCGCCGGGTCAATGCGATAGAGCCCCCAATAGAGTTCGCCGCGTCGCGCGTCGAGAGTCGCAAGCTGCTGTGGAATTCGTGTGTGCCGCCAACCACCCAGCGCGAGCGCGGCCAAGCTCGACACCGCGACCACGGATAAATCATGCGCTAGCGCAATGCCATGGGCGGCGCTGGCGGCGATGCGCACCCCAGTAAACGCGCCGGGACCCGCGCCGAATCCGACACCGTCGAGTTGATTCGAAGTTAGCCCTGCCTCGGCGCAAAGCTCGGCGACTAAGGGCAAGAGGCGCTCGGTGTGTCGATTGCCGACCATTTCGTCGCGCGCGAGGATTTCGCCATCGATCAACAGCGCGATGGAACACAATTCGGCGGAGGTATCAAACGCGAGGAACTTCATACAACGCGGAGTGAAACAGAGAATCGGTGCCCATCATAGCGCACACGCGATCACGACCCGGTGACCGAGCCCACGCATGCGCGGTCACGCGCGACATCGGTATAATCGGCGCCGATGTTCACCCCGCTCGAAATTTTTGTCGCTTGGCGCTACACCCGCGCCCCGCGTCGGACTCAATTCATCTCGCTGATTTCGGCGATTTCTATCGGTGGCGTGGCGCTCGGCATTATCGCCTTGTTGACCATCCTCTCGATCATGAATGGGTTCGAAGCCGAGATGCGCGAGCGCTTATTGGGAATGTCGGCGCACCTCGAAGTCAAAGCTAGCCACGGCCCACTGCAGAGCTGGGAGCAGGTTGCCCGTGAGATCGCGGCGCGCTCCGACGTGGTTGGCGTCGCACCGTTCGTCGATCGCCAGGCCATGTTGACCCGCTACGGAGAAGTGCAGGGCGCAACGGTGTTGGGGATCGATCCGAACCGTGAAAATTTGGTCAGTGTCTTAGGCGCGCGAATGCGTCAGGGCAGCCTGGCGGCGTTGCAACCCGGACGCTTTGGCGTCGTAGTCGGGCGCGGTCTTGCCGATTCGTTGCGTCTAAATCTTGGCGATGATGTGAGCTTAATCCTGGCGGAACCTCTGCGTACCGCGACCGGCATGTTGCCGCGACTCAAACGCTGTTTTGTCGTTGGAATCTTCGAAGCTGGCGTGCAGGAGTACGATACCGCGACGATTTATCTGAACTTACGGGATGCGCAAAGGCTGTTTCGTTTGACGGAGGGCATTGACGGACTGCATGTCAAACTCACCGACGCCTTTCGCGCCGAAGCGATCGGTCGCGAGTTATTCCCCAGCGCAGCGCCCTATGTGGTCGCCGATTGGACCACGCAGCACGCCAATCTTTTTCGGGCGTTGCAAACCGAGAAGATCGTCATGTTCGTGATCTTGCTGTTAAGCGTCGCGGTCGCCGCGTTTAATCTGGTCTCGACCTTGGTCATGGTGGTGGCAGAGAAATCGGCGCAGATCGCCATCTTACAAACCCTGGGCATGACGCCGCGTCGGGTCCTTCGAATATTCATGACGCAAGGCGCACTGATCGGCGCCACCGGTGTGACCTTGGGCACGCTGGGCGGGGTCTTACTCGCGCGCCATATTGAAGCGGTTATTGCGTGGCTCGAAGCGACGTTCCACTTTAAGATCTTAGCGCCGGATGTCTACTACATCAGTCATATACCGGCGCAACTAAATTTGAGCGACGTCGCGCTGACGTTTATTTACTCGCTAGCGCTGTGTCTATTGGCACCGTTGTACCCAGCGTGGCTCGCCAGCCAAACCCGGCCGGCCGAGGCCCTGCGTTATGAATGATGACGTGCTGCGCGCCCAGGGGATTACCAAACGATTTGTCGACGGCACGCTCGATGTCGAAGTGCTGAGTGGCGTCGAGTTAAGCGTGGCGGCCGGTGAGTCCGTCGCCATCTTGGGCGCATCGGGATCGGGCAAGAGCACACTATTGCAAATCCTCGGTGGATTGGAACAGCCGACTCAGGGCGAAATCTGGTGTGCGGGGCGTGAACTGAGCGGTCTAAACGATCGTGAACGCGGCTTATTGCGGAATAAGACCTTGGGCTTCGTCTATCAATTTCATCACTTGTTGCCCGAATTCAGCGCACTCGAAAACGTCGCGATGCCCGAACTGATCGGTGGCACTGGCACTAAGGTAGCGGCGGAACGCGCGGCCGCGCTGCTCGAGAAAGTCGGGCTTGGTCATCGACTGCATCATCGACCCAGTGAGTTATCGGGCGGGGAACGGCAACGCGTCGCAATCGCCCGCGCTCTGGTCATGGAACCGCGCTGTGTGCTGGCCGATGAACCCACGGGTAACTTGGATGAGCAAACCGCACACCAGACGCTGGCATTGATGCTTCGCTTGAAAAATGAACTGCAAACCGCACTGGTGGTGGTCACGCACGATCATGACATCGCGCGGCAGATGGATCGCATTGTCACGCTACATAACGGTGTGTTGCAGCCGGGGAGTAAAACTTAAAGCAAGGCGATAGTAAGCGCTCGAAAGGCCTCGATGCCATGTCGGATGTCAGGTGCGCGCTTCGCTCTTCCGAGCCTGCCATCCCTGACCGGCTCGTCGCTGCTCCGCGCGCGGCGCGTCCGAAGCGCCGCACGCTACAACGACGCTACGCGCACACCCGAAAACCGCCTCTCGTGCTCGGTGGCGAGCGCTTAATTGGACGTTTCGTTCAGACTCTCTACGACGCGGCCTTGGTTAAACGCAGGCGCCGACGCCGATTTAGACGCAGTAAAACTTGCAAGCGCCACAAACCTTGCACCCCAAAGTATCCCACCAACCCGCCGCACACCGCGCAGATGGCCGATCCCACAAATAACGGCAGCCAAATCTGATTGGCCGCCGCGGTGAGGCTCGCGATGTCGGCGTGGAATTCAAAGCCCGGCGGCAGTCCCGGAGTGCCGGTGACCCAGCCGCCGAGCTTATAGGCGAAGAAAAATATCGGCACTAAGGTGACGGGGTTAGTGATCCAAATCGACGCCAGCGCGATCGGCAGGTTGACGCGTAACGCAACCGCCAACGGTGGGATTAGTAACATGTGAATGGGCACCGGCAAGAACGCGATAAAGAACCCTAACGCGCAACCACCGGCCACCGACCGTCGACCCAGATGCCACAAATTGGGATCGTGCAGGCGGCGACCAAGCCAGCGAAGCGAAGGATGCGTCGGAATTTGGCCGCGCTGGCTAAAACGTTGACGTAAGCGTTGCCGAAAATTCATGGGCCGTTGTACTTCATGCGCGATCGGCCTTGCGGTCGGTTTTCGGTTCGGTTGTTGGATGGAACTGATTCGCGTTGGCTGCGCCCATGACGCGGACGGTAATCGTTCGATCAGAGACTAGCGCGTGTATTATACGGGGGCGCTGGCCGCGGGCGCACCGGGAACGTATTGCGGAATTTCCTGATTGTCTGATTCGTCAAGGATGACGACTATGCGAAGTGCACTATTTTGCATTACCAGCGGAATGTTGGTGGTGCAGTGTTTGTCGGCGTTACCGCAGCCTATCTGGTTGGTGGTATTGCTAAGTTCAGCGCTGGCGTGGCGCGGGCTGCGACCGCTGCTGTGGTTCGCGCTCGGCTTTTGTTGGGCCGCTTGGCGTGCCGACTACGCCTTGGCGAATCGGCTACCGGCGTCGGCCCACGATCACGCGCAATTCATCACCGGCTATGTCGCGGATTTCCCGAGCACGAGCGGCGATGCCACCCAATTCCAATTTATCGCGGCGCCAAATGCGCGTCTTGCGGCGTGGCCGCGACGCTCCGCGCGAATCCATTTAAGTTGGTACGATGCGCCATTTGTTCTTGAGCCTGGCAGCAATTGCGAGCTCGCGGTGCGTCTGAAACGGCCGCGCGGGGTGCGCAATCCCTACGGGTTTGATGCGGAACAGTGGCAGTACGCCACGAACGTGATGGCCACGGGTTATGTCATTGCGCATTCGCGCAATGACTGTCGGGTGGCGCGTGATCAGCGCGTCGCTCGTTTGCGGAGCACAGTGGTCGATGCCATCGCGCAAGCGGTAAACGATCCGGCGACTGCCTCGGTGTTGAGTGCGCTCGCGGTTGGCGCGCGCGCCGATATCGCGGAGGCGCAATGGCGCCTACTGCGCGACACCGGAACCGTACACCTAATCTCCGTGTCGGGCTTGCACGTCGCGATGGTGGCGACGGTGGTATACACGCTTACGCATCCGGTGTTACTCATTCTGCTGCCTCGGGTGCGGCATCGACGCGCAATGGCGGGTGCGTCGCTAGCCGCGCTGGGAGCCGCTATCGCCTACTCGGTGGTCACGGGATTCACCGTTCCGACTCAGCGCACGGTGATCATGATTGCCATCGCCCTATCGAATAAATTGCGTGACCAGCGTTTGTTTACGCTGGATAGTTGGTTGTTGGCGGCGACGCTCGTGCTCATCCTGGCGCCCGCGGCCAGCCTGACCCTCAGCTTCTGGTTGTCGTTTGGCACGATCGCGTTACTCGGTGTGCTAAGCGCGCGGCGGCTACGGTCGTCGCGATCCACACGTTGGTTTGGCATTCACGTTTTATTGGCGTTCCTGATGGCACCGCTCCTTGGGTTCGCGTTTCAACTTATTTCAATCGCTTCACCACTCGCGAATGCCGTAGTTATTCCAGGCGTCACCGCCGTCGTCGTCCCGCTGCTACTAATGGGGATGCTGCTGCTCCCGTTAGCGTCCGGGATTAGTGCCCTGTGCTTTGCGATGGCCGCGAGTGTGTGGCGAATCCTTGCGCGCTATTTAGTGTTCATCGACGGCCTGTTGCCGCCGCTCGATTTACCGTTCCAACCGTCCGCATTCGCGTTGGTGTTAGCGACTACCGCGGCGTTGATCGCTCTCTTACCACTACGCAGTTCACGGCTACTGCTTGTGCCCGTGCTGCTCTATACGTTGGTTTTGCCACGCAGCCGCCCGCCGGCGCTCGGCGATTATCGAGTTGAAGTACTCGATGTGGGTCAGGGCTTGAGTGTTATCGTCGCGACCGCGACGCATGTGATGGTGTTTGATGCGGGACCGAAATTCAGGGGCGGCGCCGACGCCGGCAAGACCATCGTCGCACCCTATCTAAACGCGCTCGGGTTGCGGCGCATCGACCGTCTCGTTATCAGTCATTCGGATAGTGATCACGCAGGCGGCGCGGCCACCTTGCTCGCGCAGGAAGAGGTCGGGGAATTGCTGGGCAATCCGGGGCCAGCACTCGCGCCACGCGCCGCACCCTGTCGCGCCGGACGACGTTGGTCGTGGGACGGGGTGCAATTCACCATTCTGCACCCGGCGGAGCGGCTTAGTTTGAGCGACAACAACGGATCGTGTGTGATTCGCGTCGACGGTCGCGGTGGCGCACTGCTACTGACTGGCGATATCGAGGCGGCAGCTGAACAAGCGTTACTCGCGCGCGGTGCGAACTTGCATGCCGATATCCTCGTGGTGCCTCATCACGGCAGCAAGACCTCGTCAACCGCGCCATTTATCACTGCCGTGGCGCCAAAGTTCGCGGTATTTTCCGCCGGCTTTGGCAATCGATTTCATCAACCAGCACCGAGCGTTGTCGCCGCTTACGAAGCGCGTGGCGTAACCTGCATGAATACCGCCGATGAGGGTGCGATAAGTTTCGAGGTGACGCCAACGATGCCGGCGCCGCGGCGTGAGCGCACCATGCGACGACGCTATTGGGATCCATGAACAATGTCGCGTCGCGATGC
>JAYUEZ010000416.1:0-3961 GCA_043738965.1 Gammaproteobacteria bacterium | reverse complement strand
CCATGCAAACTTCGATGGCGCTACATTTGAAGCCCGATTCACCCAACGCGCGCGGTGTGGTGAACCGGGTGGTTCAGGGCGTCTCGGTGTACCCCTGGAAAGCGCATCGGTGACACTGTTTCTTGGCATTGACGGTGGGGGCACGAAGACGGAATTTGCGTTGATCGATCCGACGGGCCGCGTGTTGGCGACCCGCCGCGCCGGCCCAGCCTACCATGTCGAGATCGGCATGCAGAGCCTACAACATCTGCTGACGATGACGGTGAGCGGCATGTTGGCTTCGCTTTCGAAGAGCCGAGATGATATCGGCTTCGCCTTTGTCGGCCTACCTGGATACGGCGAAAACAGCGCACTGCTGCCGCAGCTTGATCAAATCCTCGAGGGCTTGCTGCCGAAACAGCGCTATCGGTGTGGCAACGATGTGGTCTGCGGCTGGGCTGGCGCGCTAGCCGGCGCGCAGGGAATCGCGGTCGTAGCCGGTACCGGATCGATCGCTTATGGTGAATACGCCGGGCGTAGTGCACGCGCGGGTGGATGGGGAGAGCTGTTCAGTGATGAAGGTTCTGCGTTTTGGCTCGCGCGCGAAGCGCTGGCATTATTCTCACGCATGAATGATGGCAGGGCGCCCAAAGGTCCGTTACACGAGTTAATTCGCGACCATTTTGGCGTGACGCACGGGTTAGATGTGTGCGCCAAAGTCTATGGACCGCCGGCTTTGAGCCGCAGCGAGATTGCGGCGCTCTCTCCTCTGCTCACGCACGCGGTTCGGGCAGGAGATGTGTTGGCGCGCAAAATATTTGAAGCAGCGGCGCGCGAGATCGCGGCTCTCGTCCACGCAGTGCGCGACGCACTGAAGGTAGAACCCTATTTTCCTCTGACCGCCTCCTATTGCGGCGGACTGATGCAGCCCGACAGTCTGCTATTACCCCTCTTTGCTCAAGCGCTGAGCGGGAGCGATCGAAATTATGATCTGCGCCCACCACGCCTGACACCTGCGCTGGGCGCCGCGGTGTTTGCCGCGACCCTGGCGAGGACGGCACTGGGTGCGGTTGCCTTGGAGCGTCTCCAAAAAAATGGCATCGGTGAGGGCGCCCAATGAGCAATGCGGCTTTGCCAGACGATGCCGCGCAGATGAAGCCGCCCTCGGCGGCCTATCGTTGGACTGTGCTGCTCTTCGTCAGCATCACCATGGGCTGCGGTACTTACTACATCTACGACAGCATCCATCCGCTCCAACGCATCTTCGTAGAACAACTGCATTTTACGGCGACCACGTTTGGCATGCTGAATTCGGCGTACGCTGCGAGCGCGATTGTCACGCTGCTGATCGGCGGCGCCATCATTGATCGTGTGGGCACACAGCTGGCGGTTCCTCTGTTTGCCGTGATCTGCTGCCTCGGCGCGGCACTCACCGCGGCGAGCGGACATGTCGGGATGATGATCGCGGGCCGCGTACTTCTGGGTCTGGGTGGCGAGTCGTTGGTGGTCGCCGCCACGACGGTGATCGCGAAGTGGTTCCGCGGCAAGGAACTGGCTCTGGCCTTCGGCATCAAGGTCATGATTGCCCGCTTGGCCTCGGTCGCCGCGGATAACTCCGCCGGCTGGGCAAGCGGCGTGTTCTATCCGCAAGGCGCGCAGGGTGAGCCGAGTTGGCAAGGCCCGCTTCTCTTGGCCGTGGGCTCAGGGCTGATTGCCGTTCTTTGCGCAGGCATCTACTGGATGCTCGAGCGGGGTGCGTCCGAACCTTACGCGCCCGTCAAAAAGTCCGCGCAGCAAGGTAAACTTTCGTTGCGTGAGTCGGTGCGATTCAACCCGTCGTATTGGTATATCGTCGGCGTGTGCCTCTGCTTCTACTCGGCGATCTTTCCGTTTCGCACATTCGCGATCGACCTCTTCACCAATCGGATCCTCGGCGCGCAGGGCGGACTTGACGCGACGGAGGCGATGCGCGTCTTGGCTCTCCAGCAGGCAGGTCGCTTCGCGAGCCTGCTGCCCCTGTCTACACTGATTGCCACGCCGCTCCTTGGGTTCTTGTCGGACCGCATCGGAAAGCGGGCGACCCTTTTGATGACTGCGGCGCTGGTATTGATGCCCGCCTACGTGCTAATCGGCTACACGCACATTTCGTTGTGGATTCCCATTTGTATGATGGGCGTCGCGCTATCCGTCATTCCTGCCGTGATGTGGCCCTCCGTTGCTTATCTCGTCAATCCCTCGCGGCTCGGCATCGCCTACGCGCTCATGACGCTCATCATGCAGATCGGCTTTTTCGCGCTCAACCTGCTCATCGGCAGCGCCAACGATCACCAGCACGCCGGGCTCGGGCATCTTGAGGGCTATCGGTTGGGTTTGTTAGTCTTCTCGGGTCTCAGTGTCGCCGGCTTTATGTTCACCGTGCTACTGCGTAGGCGGGAGAAAGGACCCAATGGCCACGGCCTGGAAACGATCACAACCGCTAAATCCCTCGCCATTTGATTTGCGCTGCAACTCCAGACGAAGCTCTCGAACCTTGCCGCGCTGAATTGGGGGCGGGTTCCTACCCTGGGCAGCGTCGATGGAGGGGGGCGAGGGATGGTCAATCGCAGCCGCACTGAGGCAAACAATGACTAAGACATGGCTCAAAACCGCACTTACCGGCTGCTTCGTCGTGGCTGCGCAACCGGCACCGACACTCGGTGCCGTTCCAGCCGATACCGTCTACCAACACGGCTACGTGTACACGGGCGAACCGGGTAGAAGACCCGAACAAGCTGTGGCCGTACGCGACGGCCGTTTCGTATTCGTTGGTTCCGACAGGGGCGTCCAACCTTTTATAGGGCAGCGCACGCACATTCACGATTTGCAAGGCCGTATGCTGATGCCAGGGCTTATCGATGGGCATCTTCATGCACTCGCAGGTGGAACCCAACTCCATCAATGTAATCTCAACTACCGGTCATTAACGGTTCAGGAACTGCTTGCGGCCTTGCAAAAGTGCTTGGATGCTACCCAAGGCCAAGAACCTGACGGTTGGCTCGAAGTCTCGAACTGGTTTCAACAAGCGATGCGTCCGGCCGGCGTCATCGTGGTCGCGGCAGACCTCGATACGTTGCAGACCCGCCGCCCAATTGTGGTCAACACCTCCTTCGGGCATACGTTGTTGCTTAATAGGCGCGCCATCGCAAGCGCCGGAATCACGGAGAAGACAGCCGACCCGCCAGGCGGAGCTGTTGGCCGCGATGCAAATGGCAAACCGAACGGACTGCTCGAAGACGACGCTAGGGACCTTATCGCGCCGCTGTTGCGTAAGCCCACTCCCGCCGACGACATTGCTGCCTTGGAATTGGCGCTCGCGTCCTTTGCCAAGCAAGGCATCACCACACTTGTCGATGCAGACAGTTCTGCCGAAACTATTGCTGCGTTCGATGCAGTTTCGCGCGCCAGACACCTCACCGCGCGTGCTTACTTGATTCCGCAAATTCCCGTGGCGGTGGCCGCACATCCGGATGAGCGGTTGGCTGAAATTGCGGCCATCGCCGAGCGACACGCCCAGGGTGCGTTGGCGATAACGCCGGACGTGCGCGTGCGGAGTGCCAAAATCTATTTGGACGGCGTAATAGCTGGTCCTTCTTTCACAGGCGCCATGCTCGCGCCTTATCTCATCGATGCCGGCGCGCAGGCGACACCGCGTTGGGTTGCCGGCTCGAGCCGCGGGCCGGAGCCTTATTTCTCGCCTTCGCAACTCGAGTACATCGTGCTGGAGCTGGCGCGATACGGTCTCGACCCGCACATGCATGTGGATGGCGATCGGGCTGTGCGCGCAGGTTTAGACGCGATACAGGCACTGCGCCGCGACGGGCCGCATCCTGAAATCCGTCCTGCACTCGCCCACGACGAGATCGTCGACCCGGCGGATTTCAGCCGCTTTAAAGCGCTGGGTGTAATTCCGGTGCTATCGATGCAGTGGGAAAAGCCTGCAAAC
>JAYUEZ010000415.1:0-3962 GCA_043738965.1 Gammaproteobacteria bacterium | reverse complement strand
ACCAAGGACATGGCGCCTGGGATGGTTGGCGCTGACGGCAAACTGGTGCAGGTCGGAATCGCGCCGCAGACCTTACAAGATCCAGAAGCGATCGAAATTTATATTCCGTGCACGATGAGTCCGACACACCATTGTGTGGGCTGCGCAATGTGGGATCATCCCAGTCATTTTTACGCCAATCGAAGCGCACGCCAAGGCCTGCTTGGATCTTTCATCACAAGGCCGCGACCGAAGCCGGTCGGACTATCGAGTGGGGTCGCGGCGTCGGACATTTTCGCGAAATCGCGGTGGCCGATACGGATGCGGAAGCTTACGCCATCATGGAACGTGGACGCGGCTACCTCTGGACGCGCTGACACGATTGGTGCGGATTCAACGAAGCGCTCAGGCGCCCCGATGAGCCGGGCGAGATCCCGAACACGCCGGCGGCGATTCGCGAGCGCGGCGATTCGATCTGTGGTTCCGTCGATATAGTTGCGCGCAAACTTGAACAGATGATCAAAACGTTGAATGCGGATCTGATCGTGCCGTGGATTTCAGTAGGCCCCGCGCCACTCGACGGTCTGCTGAAGAGCAATGAGTTGCTCGTCGAGAAGGTGCTGCCCAAGATTGGCGTTTCCTTAACGCAGTTCAAACCCAAGCTCCGCTCGAGCGTGACCGCGCCGACCTGGCGACAATAAACAATCTCGCACCATCGAACGCTACAAATCCACTTTTGTGAATCGCGGAAAAAATTGAGTGCGGTGTGTGCAATTTCTGCTCAATTTAGATCTGCGTCTAAGCAACCTTTAGGAAGGTACGACCATGGCAGTAAGAACTGGACAGCAATTTCTCGATGGTCTGAACGATGGCCGCGAGGTGTGGTATGACGGACAGCGCGTGGCGAATGTCGCGGAGTTCGCGCCGTTCAAGGCGGTCGTGAAATCCACAGCAAAACTATACGATTTGCAGCATGACCCGCGTTTTAGCGAGATTTTAACTGTTGAGTCGCCCGCCATCGGCGAACGAATTGCCCGCCCGTATGAAATTCCCCGCACTCGCGATCATCTGCGTTTAAAGCGCGAGGCCTATGTCGTTTGGGCCGAGGCGACGTGTGGAATGATGGGGCGTAGCCCGGATTTTCTAAACGTGATGATGGCCGCGCTTGCCGCGAAGAAAAGTTTCTTCGCCGAGTGCGCGCCCGCCCGCGCTGAAGCGGTGGTCGGTTATTACCGGCATATTGCCAAGCATGATTTATTTCTGACGCATGCGTTGCTAGATCCCCAGCTCGACAAGGGCATGGCGCGCCACCAACAATCTGATCCCAGCATTCCACTGCGCGTGGTTGATCGGAACAAGGACGGTCTTATCGTCCATGGCATAAAACGGATTGCGACCGCCGCGCCCTATGCCGATGAGATCTTGGTGTGGCCATTCCCGCCGTCCTTCCAACCGGGCGAAGAAGCGTACGCCAACGTCTTCGCCGTGCCGATGAATACCAAAGGGTTGAAGACCCTGTGCCGCCCGTCGTTCGCGGCGGTCGATGGCAGCCGTGCCGATCATCCGCTGTCGTCGCAGTTTGACGAAATGGATGCGACCGTAGTTTTCGATCATGTTCTCGTGCCATGGGATCGGGTCTTCCTGCATGAAGACATTCGCTTCTTGAATCGCATGTATCGGGACTCCCGCATGCGCGAATTAACCGCACACCAGACCAACGCACGACTCGAAGTGAAGCTCGGATTTTTATACGCCTTGATCCTTCGAATGACAGAAGCTACCGGTTCTACCCAAAAGAGCGATATGATGGAGATGTTGGGAGAGGCGGTCGCTTGCGTCGAGGTCATCCGCAGCACCACGCGCTCGGCCGAAGAGCAAGCGACCGTCGATCCCGAGAATGGTGTGATGTACCCGGACCTATTCGCGCTCCAAGCGGGGCGCGCCTTAGGTCCGGTGTACTACCCGAAGCTCCTCGACATGTTGAAGCGCGTCGGTGGCGGCGGTCTCATTCAACTCCCTGTCAGTCTCTCCGAACTCAATTCTCCTATCGGCGCCGAACTCGAACGCTCACTGCGTGGCGCGGATATTTCTGGTCGCGACAAAGCGCAATTATTCAAACTCGCGTGGGATGTTTGCGGTAGCGAATTCGGTGCGCGGCATGCGCTCTACGAAATGAACTACGCTGGGGAACGTGGCGCGCTACTTGCCGGAATTCAGCGAGAATACGGCCGAAAACAGTACTATGTTCAATACCTCGATAAGTTCCTGGAGAGTTTATGAGCGACGTATCTCAGAGTTTTTGGAGTGATCTTCGCTCCGGTACTTTCGAGCAAGGATATTTAACTGCCGGTGCTTATCGCACGCGTTTTTTACACGCCGGTCGTTCCGGATCGCCACCGCTGATTCTGCTCCATGGCGTCGGTGGACATGCCGAATGTTATTCGCGCAACCTCCTCCAGCATGGCGAGCATTTCGACACCTATGCACTCGATCTTATCGGTCATGGTTATAGCGATAAGCCACTGCTGCAATACGAGATCGATGTGTACGTCGAACACGTCCGCGCGGTGATGGATACTTTGGGCTTCGCTCAGGTTCGACTCTCCGGTGAATCGCTCGGCGGTTGGGTGTCGGCGCGTTTCGCCGTCAAGTATCCGGATCGCGTTGCGCGATTAGTGCTCAACACCTCGGGCGGCGCGACACTAAATCCCGAGGTCATGCAGCGCATCAAGACGCTGACGATGGCCGCCGTTCAAAACCCGGAATGGGCAACCGTAAAGGCGCGGCTCGAATGGCTGATGGCGGACCCGAAGACGGTAACGGACGATCTCGTCGCCTGCCGCCAAGCCATCTATCGCACGCCCGGAATGCTTGAGGCCATGCCGTACATTCTTTGTCTGCAAGAAACCGAGATCAGGCGGCGAAATAATTTAACCGATGCCGAATGGCGTGCGATCAAGGCACCCACGTTAGTATTGTGGACGGATAAGGATCCGACCGCGGCGGTTGACGTTGGCGAACGCATCGCGAGTCTCATCCCCAATGCGGAATTTGCGTTGATGACGGGCTGCGGTCACTGGCCACAGTTCGAAGATCCCGACACCTTCAACGCGCTACATCTGCGCTTCCTGCGGAGCTAGGCGATGCGCGTTGCCGCGCTGTGCGCTTCACACACACCATTGAAGGATTATTATTCGCCCGAGCTCGACGCCCAACGCGAAGTCGATACCTGCTTCGATGCGCTGCGAGCCTGGGTGTGCGACTTCGCGCCAGAACTGGTGCTCGTATTCGGTCCCGATCATTTCAATGGGTTTTTCTACCAGCTGATGCCGAGCTTCTGTGTCGGCGCGGCGGCCGAGGCGATCGGAGATTGGAATACGCCGACGGGCCCGCTGCCGGTGGACGCGGGTGCTGCGTTGGCCTTGGTTCAGCAGTTGCACGAGGCGGGAGTCGATACGGCCATTTCCTATCGCATGCAGCTCGATCACGGTCTGACCCAAACCTTGCAAATGGTTTTCGACTGGACGGCATTGCCACCCGTAATCCCCATCTTCATCAATTGCGCAGCCGCCCCGCGGCCACCGTTTGCGCGCGTGATTGCGCTCGGGCGCGCGGTCGGTGAATTCGCGCGCACCACCGGCCGGCGTGTGCTCATCGTGGGCTCGGGTGGCCTGTCGCACGATCCGCCGGTGCCAACGCTCGCCACCGCCACGCCCGAGGTGCGCGAACGTATTGTCACGGGCGGTGCGTTATCACCCGAAGCGCGACAATCGCGTCAGCGTCGTGTGATCGCTGAAGGGGAGAAACAAGCCACTGGGAAGAGCAAAAACATTCCAGTGAACCCCACCTGGGATCGCGCTTTTCTCGACATGATTTTGAACCATGACTTCGACGGAATGGCCAGTTTGCGCGACCCAGAACTTACCATTGCCGCGGGCCACGGTGGTCACGAAGTGCGAACCTGGGTGGCCAGCGCGGCTGCA
>JAYUEZ010000414.1:0-3970 GCA_043738965.1 Gammaproteobacteria bacterium | reverse complement strand
CATCGTGAACAATAAATTGCTATGCGCCGCGTGATAGGTCGGACATAACGCCAACGCTTGCCGAAAACTCGCTAACGCCGCCTCAAGGCGACCTTGATCTTTGGCGACATTACCCAGGTTAAGGTGCGTCTCCGGTGCAGTCGGCGCGAGGTGCGCGGCGCGCGCCAAGGTCTCATGCGCAGCCTCCAAACACCCTAATTGGTAGTACGCGGTGCCTAAGTTGTAGTGCACCAGCGCGCTGTCAGGTGCGAGTTCGAGCGCGCGGCGATACGCCAACAGCGCCTCCTCCCAGCGCCCCGCGTCCTTATACGCGGTCCCCAAATTATTGTGGGCATCGACCAAGCATGGCGATAGCGCACACGCCCGCTCATAGGCCGCGATGGCTTCCGGTACGCGCCGCAGGGCGCGCAGACAGGTTCCCTGGTTGACGTAAGCGACCGCATCATCCGGCTTCAGCTGTTGCGCCTGCGAAAAACACAGCAGCGCCTCGTGGTATTTGCCGATTTCACGGAGTGCATTGCCTAAGTTGTTATGCGCCTCGGCAAATGTCGGTTGCAGGCGAAGCGCGTTAAAGTGGCAAACAATTGCCTCTTCGAATTGCCGCATCGCCGCCAGGACCGACCCCAAATTATTCTGATATTCGGCGACCGATGGGGCCAGATCACAGGCTCGACGGAGCAAGGCAACGGCATCTGTATGACGCCCTAGTTGATGGCACGCCAGACCGAGCCCATGCAGCGCGGGTCCATGGGTGGGTGTGATAGTTAACGCTGCGGTATACCCGTTAATCGCACCGCTTAGGTCTCCGTGCAGGTGCAGCGCATGGGCCGTTGTGCACAGACCGTCCGCCGAATTGTCGGTGTCACGCCTGGCGCTGACCCGCGGCGCGCTGTACGAGCCGGGTGCTCGCATGGGTCTAGTTCTAGATTTAGTCATGGCATGCTCTGCTTGAGATTGCCAAACAAAATGCAAAGCGTGGGCCAAACTTGACGATTAAAGACCTTATCAACCGCGGCCGTTAGTTCACTCGCCACATCTATTCGCAAACCATTAAGTGGGCTCGCCCCACGGCTTTCGCGAACTACCTCACAGAATTCGATCTCCGGCCTAAACGCACTCAAGATCCCCTACCCCCTTACCGATAAGGCTGGTGGGAGGCGGTGAATATTCGTTCTCGAGTATATCCGCCATATGTAATCCGGTTCCGCGCCGCGCCACCCACGTCGGCTGGAACCATGAGGAGACTCGAATGACTCAGTCGGTTAATACCAACATTACGTCCTTAAATGCGCAGCGCCACTTAAGCAACACGCAGATGGATCTGTCGCTGGCCGTGCAACGCTTGTCATCTGGCTTGCGTATTAACAGTGCCAAAGACGACGCGGCTGGCATCGCCATTGCCTCCCGCATGACCACCCAGATCGGCGGCCTTACCGTCGCCATCCGCAACGCCAATGACGCCACCTCGGTATCGCAGACGGCCGAAGGCGCGATGGACGAAATGACCCGCAACTTGAACCGCGCCCATGACTTGGCGGTGCAAGCGGCGAGCTATAACACCAACTCAGATCGCACCTCGCTCAATCAGGAAGTTAGCCAGATCATCGACGAGATGTCGCGAATCGTGAACCAGACTCGTTACAACGGTCAGAAGCTTCTCGCTGGCGGTTTTAGCGGCGATTTCCAAATTGGCGCGTTCGTTAACGAATCGATTAACGTCTCGGTCTCTAACCTATCACCCACCTCGATGGGCGTGGCTACGAATTTCTCTTCCGTATCGGGTCAAACCGATGCCCAGCTCGCCGCGCAAATTGCGGTGTCCTACAACAACGGGCTCGCTGGCAGCGCAACTTTAGGTGGCGCTGATCTTGGCAGCGCGGTCGCCGCACAATCCGACTCCGCAACCAAAATCACTCAGCTGAACGCCGTGTCTGATCAAACTGGCGTCAGCGCGTTTGGCTTTGGCAACGGCTTGGTCGGTGGGAGCTACGCTTCGGCCGGCGTCACGGCTGCCGCGATTGACGGTATTCTCGCTGGTGCGTTAAACATCAACGGTATCGCGATTGGCGCGGTAGCCGGGGGCGCGTCCTTGACCAACGTTGGCGACAACTTGGTGACCGCGATTAATGCGCTAACCGCGCAACATGGGGTCACCGCCATTAAGGTTGCGAGTCCTGACGGGGCAACGGCGACTAACGAATCGATCGTGTTGATCAACCGCACAGGCGCGGCGATCACGGTAAACGCAAGCGCCAGCATCGATTCCGGCGTTACGTCGTTCTTCGCGAATGGCACCACCTCCGAATCAGCAGGCGCCAACGGCGCCGTCATCTTGAACGGCAAACTGGGCAACCTGACCAACACTTACGATACTTCGACGACGGGTGCCGCGTTGGTTGGCGTTAGCAGTTCGACCACAACCTTGGCGAATGCGACGCTGAACGCGCAAACCGTCAACACCGCGGCGTCCGCGAACCTGGCGATGTTGGTGTTTGAGAAAGCGCTCGACACCGTCAACGGCGAGCGATCGGTGCTTGGTGCCAAATTGAACCGCATGGACGCGGTGGTGCGCAACCTCGGCAACGTCCGTGAGAACATCACCGCGGCGCGTGGGCGAATTCAGGATGCTGACTTCGCCGAGGAAACGGCTCGACTGACTCGCGGTCAGATCTTGCAGCAGGCCGGCACGGCGATGGTGGCGCAGGCCAACCAGTTGCCACAGTCGGTGCTGTCACTCCTCGGTCGCTAATAAGTCTAAGTCGGTTGCGAAGGTAAAAGGGGGTACATCGATGGCTTGCCATCGGTGTTACTCCCTATTCGCACTGATGAGGGTTTCACTATGTGGGACAAACAGACCCTTTCTCCGGTATCGGAATACAAACCAAGCGTTAAGCTTGCCCGTGGTGTGGCGGCCGAACCGCCGAGTACCGAAGCGGTATCCGGTAGTGCTAAGCCGAGCAGCGCAGACGCGACCGGTTTGCTGGATCCGAAGATCTTGCAAAATGCGTTAAACAATTTGAGCAGTCATGTGCAGAATCTGCATCGGAGTCTGCATTTTAGTGTCGACCAAGAATCTGGCGATACCGTGGTCCGGATCGTGGATTCGGACACCAAGGAAGTGATACGGCAAATTCCGTCCGAGGAATTGCTCGCGATAGCGCACCGACTCAAGTCCTCTAGTGGGGTGTTATTGACGGAGCAGGTGTAGTTGGCGCGGAGATTGCGCGAATACGAAGATGAAGTTGACTAATGATACCGAGGTTCCACGAAATGGCTCGTCGTCTATTTATGATGTTTGTCACCGCATTGATTGCTGACGGTGCACCATGGCTAACTTAAGTACACCCGGCGTTGGATCGGGTCTCGATGTCGCGGGCATCATCGATAAATTGATGGCTGTCGAACGCCAGCCCGTGGTCCAGCTCGACACCAGAGACGTCGAATTAAAATCGCAGGTCAGTGCCTACGGCTCATTAAAGGGGGCGGTTTCCACCTTTCGCGATGCCGTCGGGCAGTTGAGCGACCTGACTAAATTCAAAGTCTTTGCGGCGACGTCGTCGGACAAGACCATCATCGACACTACCGCCTCGAGCACTGCCGCGCGTGGCACCTATAATATCGTCGTCAATCGCATCGCCGAAAATCACCGGATGGCGGCGGGGACCAGCCTCGCCGGTACGGGATCGACCGTAGGTACTGCCGGTGACCATATGACCATCACGGTGGGAACCACCGCTTTTGCCGTCGATATCGGCGGCAAAACGCTCGCTCAAGTTCGCGACACCATTAACCAGGCCGCCAACAATGCTGGAGTGACGGCGTCGATTCTTAAAGACAACGTTGGCTACCGCTTATCGTTGACCGCGAACAATACGGGGAGCTCAAATGCGCTGTCGATCGCGTATAGCGGCGCCGACCCGTTTGCGTTCACGACGCTGAATGCCGATCGCGATAGTTCGGGCGGGTTTAC
>JAYUEZ010000413.1:0-10494 GCA_043738965.1 Gammaproteobacteria bacterium | reverse complement strand
CCTGCGCGTGCTGCAGCGTTCGCCACATTTCGTACAGGCTCACTGATGGATAGGCGGCGTTATAGACGTTAAGGCCCCGCCACATTCGATGGGTCGGGGACAGGCCCTGTCCGGCACGTGATGTGCCTAGAATAAGGCCTTCCGGTTGCAACCGCTCGATGGCGTATGGATGCGTCAACCGCAGATGCGCGACAAATTCCGGCTTATTGCCGTTCACGCCTCGGATCGGCGGCGGTGAAAAGATCGCATAGGGATCAACCAGCCAATTGGCAAACGCCACTGCGCCAAGAAGCAGCGCGACGCCGATCACTAAAGACCGCAAGAACCAGCTGTAATGTTGGTTAGAACTGAAAATACAGAAACTCACTGACGCTGCTTAGCCCCAATAGCGACCATACGGACGCCACCAAGAGTATCCCCAACCACGCCCAATTGGGCCTCCATTCCGTTCGACGATAAAGATTGGTTGCGTCCAAACGTCCGTCTAACTCGCGGTAATCGCGATTCATCAGTTCCTGTGTATTCGGCCAGATCCATACCACGCCGAGCAATCCTATAAGGATCGTCAGCAACACCGCCGGACCCGGTAGCGGTAAACCCAGCAACGCCATCCACTGTACACACTTCGATTGGGTAACCACTTGCGCATATTCCGAAGACAAGCTGAACGACGGTGGACTGAACATGGCTTGTAACATCCGGACCGCCGACTCGATATCGTGGGCTCGGAAGAACACCCAACCGATGACCACGGCAATGAAGGTGAGCGTGCGTGCGACCCAACGACCGACTGGCGATGAGCGTTTCGAGTCCTGTCCGAAGCGGCGGCGTACGCCGTGCCACGCATGGTTCGCCATAAGATAGGCGCCGTGCAAGGCACCCCACGCGATGAAGGTCCATCCCGCACCATGCCACAAGCCACCCAATAACATCGTTAGAAATAAATTCACGTAGCGGCGGAACTCGCCGTGGCGATTGCCGCCGAGCGCAAAATAAAGATAATCGCGCAGAAAGCGCGACAGCGTCATGTGCCAGCGTCGCCAAAACTCGATGATATTGGGCGCTTTGTAGGGTGAATCGAAATTCAGTGGCAGACAGATACCCATCATCATGGCGAGGCCCACCGCCATGTCCGAATAGCCCGAAAAGTCGAAATACAATTGAAAGGTATAGGAGAGTGCTCCACCCCAGGCGTCAGCAAAGCTGACAGCGCCTAACTTTGTCGCCGCGGCGAATACCGGATTGGCGAAAACTGAAACTCCATCGGCAATTACCACCTTTTTAAATAACCCGATCAAAAAATAGGTCGTGCCCGCGGTAAATGACTTAGTGTTAAAAACGTAGATCGCGGGCTTCGCGAATTGAGGCATCATTTCCTTGTGATGCAAGACGGGACCGGCAATCAGATGTGGAAAGTAGGTAACGAACAACGCGTAGTGCAAGGGATTGTATTCGCGCGCTTCGCCGCGATAGGAATCGACCAGGTAGGCAATCTGCGTGAAGGTAAAAAACGATATCCCAAGCGGAAGCACGATCTCGGGGAGCGGATAGTCGAGACCGGCGATTGAATTGAGGTTCGCGACGAAAAATTTGGCATATTTGAAATAGCCGAGCAATAGCAAATCCACAGTTAATCCAAACGCCAACAATCCCCTGGCGTTGGCCTCGCCGCGTGCGCGCCGACCCAAGCGAACCCCGACGAGATAGTTGAAAACCATCGATGCCAAGATCAGCGACAGGTAAATCGGACTCCACCACCCGTAGAACACCAGCGACATGACGACTAACGAAAAGATTGCGGTTTGATAGCGTTGAAAACGCCCCAACAGAAAAAATATCCCCAGCGCGATAGGGAGAAAAAGAAAGAGAAAGATATAAGAATTAAATAGCATGCGGCTTCTGGCTACTCGTGCTGAACCGCGCTAAGCGCCGCGAACCACGCGGCTGCCACGCGCTCCGCGCCGAGCGCGGAAAAATGACAGTCGTCAGCACGATCCTCCGGGGCGGTGTAGTGATCGGTGTTGGGTCCGGCATAAATGTTCAATCGTCGCGACACCAACGCGGCCTGGGCGCCGGTGATTTGCGCGCTCGAATC
The DNA here is from genome assembly GCA_043738965.1 of Gammaproteobacteria bacterium. Classification (GTDB taxonomy): domain Bacteria; phylum Pseudomonadota; class Gammaproteobacteria; genus CAIKBL01. The sequence continues at coordinate 8,399 of JAYUEZ010000413.1, read as the reverse complement.
TCCGTGACAATAGCTCGCGACGGCGACTAGGATCGGAGCCGCGATCTTCGCTTGCCGAATCGCTTGCACGAGTTCTCGAAAACGCGCTTGATAGGCTGCTCCGGTAGTATGTCGGCGGCGGTCCGCTTCGCCTTGATGCCATAGCAAGTGCGTCGGCGTTAGCCCAGTTCCGACCAACCCTTTAAGGGTGTCCATGAGTTTGGGATGCAATTCGCCCCCGGGACTCCAGCTTGAGACTGCCGAGTTAGCAACGCCGATGCCAGCGAAAACCACTCGCTCATAGCGCCCGGAGGCAATCAACAAATCTCCGAGTCTCGACCACACACTGCCGCCATCGCCGTCGGCGCCTGGTAGCGGATCTTCGGCCGCATAACAGCGCCCATCCGCGACATAAAACACAGCGTACTTGGCTCGATGCCGGCCGCGCACGAAGTTCGCGCTATTGGACTGGCCGAATGTCAAGGCAACCAGGGTTTTGGGGCCTACTAAGCGCCGGCAGTCCAGCACTGCACGCGGAATGCCGGCGACCATGGGGGTGCCGCGAACAAGCCCATAGTAAGCCTCGCGGAGCTTGGTTCGAGTCGGCGAATGCAAAGTGCCGGCGATCGCCGTCACCACGCAAATTATACCGACGCTCACGGCGGCGACCGCAACCCGCCGCGCCAAGGTTACCCCACTCATACCGCAGCGAGGAGTCCGAGCATCGTGACCAGGGTCGCTTATTGCAACGTTTTTAAATGAGCGACCAAGGCGGCTCGATCCTTATCATCTTTGACGCCTGGCTGCTGCATGAGTGTGCCGGGCGCAAACGTTGCGGGATCGGCGAGAAATTGATCAAGCTGTGCTTCGCTCCAATTACCCTTGATTGCTCGCAGCGCGTTCGAGTACGCATAGCCCTCGGCACTGGCAATGGGGCGATTTACGATCGCTTTTAAGTCGGGACCAACGGCATGCGATCGCCCATCACCCACTTGGTGGCAATGTTGGCAACCTGCAAATAACAGCGCTCCACGCGCGGCTATCGCTCGCGGGTCCGTGCCGTTGGCCTGCATATTGATGGGATCAAGAAACGCGATGGCGCCGAGATCTAGCAGTATCACAAGGCGACCGTCTTTCGCTTCTAGAATATCTCTTAGTCGACCGTTTCGGCTGCGCACATTGATCGGCTCCATGAAGATCACCCGATGGTCACGGATATGCGCGCGATACAGCGAGTGATTCAAGGTGCAAATCAACAGATCGCCGCGCCAGCGGGCAAACTTTTGGCTCGTCACGGCAATTAAATCGCTCGCCCCGACCGACGGCACCCAAGCATAAATTGGCCGCACAAACTCAGGCGCATCGGCGGCACCCGGTCTTTCGAGCGGCCAATCCAGAGTCCCGTACTCAGTGCCGTAGGTGGTCAGCGGCCAACCATAGTTGCCGTTCTCCACAATAAGATTCAGTTCGTCGCCGCCCTGCGGTCCGTGCTCTGTCGACCAAATATCACCATCAGGCGCGCGGTAGAGTCCTTCGGGATTTCGGTGTCCACTGCTGTATACCGTTGCCTGATGCGTACGCAAATCTAATTTGAGAATCTTGCCGTAGGCGGATTTTGGGTCCTGAGAAACGGCTTTATCCCAATTCCATCCATCCCACTGCTGATCCCCGATAGTAATCAACAGGGTATTTTCATCGAGCAGGATCATTCGCCCGCCGGCCCCATCGCCGCCAAACTGCTTGCGACCGCCATTGCTTAATTTGAGCGGCAAGCACGGCTCGGCGTCGTAGACACGCGTCCATTGTGCGTTGGATGTTCCGGCCAGAAACGCCTCTGTTTCGCTCTCCAATTTGGAAACGCGCATGACGAAGCAGCTCCGCGACGGATCCCAATAATGGTGAGCGGCGTAGAGTTCGACATTTTTATTTCGCTCATTGACCAGAATATCCATGACCCGAAACACACTCAGATCCCGTTCGTTCCCACCCCCGCGGCGAAACGCTTCCGAATTGATCGGGACGTCATACGGAAGATGTACGGTGTCGAGCCGCTTGCCGTCCCTCGACTCCTTGAAATAATGCAGGTTGCCTTCGCCGGTCGCGAGTAGAAATCCGTCCTTGAACTCGCGTAACGCTCCGCCTGTTCGCGGCGTCTCGCATTTTTTGGTGTTGGCGTCGCAGAGATTGAAATAGTTATCGAAGAACGTGGCGTGCACTGAGTAAAATGCGGTTGTAATCGTGCTTTCGGTCCGAGTTGGCTTCAATCCGAGATCCATTAGCGAAATCAACAAGTCGTGCGGTCGCGGACCACTCAATTGAATTAATGCGGTCAAAATCGCCGCCCCGATCCCTAAGCGCCGCTGCGCAGCAGCGGGCAAAATCAGCGATACCGTTAACGCAATAGTCGTCAGGAGGAGCATCGCCACAAATAGTGGTCGGGATACCTCCACTTTTAGCAGCAACAGACTTAAGGCCCAGCCGCCGCATGCGGCCGCGGTGATAACAATCAGTTCCACCCAATGGAGTCGTCGATTGTTGCGGATGCGGCAAGCGAGCAAAACCACGGCTAAGGCAAAAAACAATGCAAAAGACTTCAAATACGCTGACTGCCCGGCCAGTGGCTTAAATAACGAAGTACTCCAAAGGACTTGCGTCGGAACAGCCGCGATTGAGTAGCCGGCCGCCATAACGAAAATCAGCCAAGACGAAAACGATACTGGTCGTTCAAATTTGGTAAAGCGCATCCGTGTCTAACCTAGTTCGAATTCGTTGCAATCTCGATTCATGAAACCGCTAAATAAATTCATCATGACATTACGTCGCTCGTCGCCGCCGGGGCGGCGTGGATCAATTCGATCAAACCATATCCTTCAACGTAGTGAAAACTTACATACAGGCCCCCAAATAATATTGCTGGTTTCGGCTCTGCAACTTGCATTACTGACAAACCCGCCGCTTCAATGGCTGACACGGTCAAGGCCGCATCGTCGGTCACGTAGCACAGGTGATAAACCAAAGCATCACTACGTTTGAGCAGAGCGCCAATGGGTGACGGGCCATCGCCCGGCCAAATGACTTCAACATCGGGCATATCCGGATGATCGAGCATTGCCAAATTCACGGCTTGCAAGGGATCATATTCTGTAGGGCCTTCGCGATACCCGAGTGCTTTTAAAAATAGAAATGCCCGCCCGGGACTACGTACCGCTAACCCGAAATGGTGGAACGTTATGCCGAATCGATTTGTCGCGAGGTCAATCCCCAATGTCGACACGTTACTAATGGATGACACGTTCGATCACCTCTGCGACGAGAGCCGTACCTTCGGGATTAAAATGGCCCTTTAGTCTGTAAGGATAGAGTGCCAGCGGGTCGGAAGCGTTCTTAATAATTGGATCGACATCCACCACACGAATTTTCAATTGATGAACCAACGAAAGTACTTGCTCACGATACCTTGCCGGTTCACTTGGCATCTGCCCCGAAAATCGGTTGTATTCAGGAAGATATACAAAGACTAGCTGGCCGCCTTTTCCTTCTACTTCGGCTTTGGCCAGCGCTAAAACGCGACCAAATAATGCTATATCGTACGATTCGTCGGCGACTGGTCCTGCCGCTTGATGCACCTGGGACATTCCATGGTGTAACGCCTGCCACACTGCGGTGCGCAGTGTGGGAATAAATCGTGGTCGATTATCGATATAGTCTGAGATCAGTTTTTCGACGTAGCGACGCACAATGCCATTGACCTCATCTCGCCGCGCACGTAATTGTTGGCTAAATTTCGGGTCCAGATAATTCGTCAATACTTCATTCCGCACATCGCGCTTCAGATCTTCGAGGTCGGTACCCTCCGTATACATCCACACGACCTTGGCAACCGCCCCATCGGCAACGTACTCGCGAATGCCCGCTAATTCGAGCAAAGGACCATTTCCACCGCTCCCTAAATTAATGACACCGGGTACCGCGGCGCGTAGTCGGTCGACAATGGATTCTCCTTGTCGGCGACAATCTCCCTGCGTAAACGAATCTCCAACAAAAAACACCTTTTTGCGTGGACCTTCGTGCCATGCTTCGTGGGGATTATTAAATCCAAATTCATCGGTCGGAAACGTCGAAAAATAGCCACTATCGTTGCAGCCAACGACTTCTGCGTTCGCGACGCCACCTAACGGGACGATACGCGCGGAATCGGCCGTCAAAAGTCGATTTTCTAGATAGGCGTTGGCCGGCACCGCTGGAAACCAATTCTCGTTAACCCGCCGTAGGTCAACGACGGCGTCGCGCCGATCGCGCTCGTCGATCTTCGCGCCGACCTTGCATGCGGCACGTAGTGACGGGTCAAGCGATATTCGATTGGCCATAAATTCGGCCACCTGCAAAACGGTGACGCTTAGTCCAATGATCAAGAGTAGATTCTGCAAAAAAAGCTTCATCGTCTGCTGCCGAACCGAATGCCAGGTGAAATAAAACGGCGATTAAAGTCGTCAACCATGGATATCAAAATGCCTTGTATACGATTTCGGGCGCCGCTTGGTTTGAAAACTGCGCGACCGCACCGACCAACGCAATCAGCACCACCGACCACCCGACGCGCATCACTAGCGCCTCGACACGCGAGCGTCTATCCCACACCCATTGGAGTAGGTATTCGCGCACGGACTCCCACGCCCAAAGCAAGGCTGTCGTCCCGCCAATGATTGCAATCCATATTGCAGCAAACTGCCGTAGTCCTAGCGCGCCAGTGATTCTAGAAACCTGCTCCCAGGTTCCCCAGAACCACCAAAGGGTGAACGCAAACCAAGTTATCGTTAAGCCGCGGGCGATTGCAGTATAAAGGGGAGATTTGCTAATTCGCGCATACCTCTTCTTTCCCAGATACCGCTGCATGGATAACTGATAGATCTTATTTGCGCTCATCCCGAATCCTGTCAGAAATCCAAAGAACAAAAATTCTAAGGTCTGACCATGCCAGACCCCGACAAGAAAAAACGTTAAGAAGAAAGCAATCACGGCCCAGGTCGATTCCAGTGCTCGCGATGGAAATCGCCGCGCTAGACTCATCAAAAGGGGCGTATAGACGTAGGTCTTAAGCCACAAAGACAGGGTCATGTGCCAGCGATTCCAGAAATCGATAACACTGGTCGACGCGAATGGCCGATTGAAGTTTTCAGGAAGGTGTCGTCGCAGCAATCGTGCAATGCCAACCACAATGTCGATATACCCCGAAAAATTGCAATATAGAAATAGCGGGTAAAGTGCAAAGATTGCGATACCGTCGGCAATCGAGCCGTCCGCACCGCAATTACCGACGACACGTTCCAGGGACACCGCTCGGGTGAGCGAAAATACCGTCGCTAGGACGTTAGTCTTGAACAGACCAATAACAATGCGTTCGAGCGCAATCGCTATTTCAGTGGACGTTAGTGGCCTCGTGTCGAAAGTCGACTTCTGGCTCACGAAATCTTCGTAGCGCTGAATGGGTCCCGCGACGAGTGTCGTGAAATTGAGAAGATATACCAGGTAATCGATGACTCGGATCCGGTCACGAATCGTGTCGTAGCGTACCTCAATCAGCAGATGCAGTAGCCTGAACAATATGTAAGAAATACCGATCGTGATGTACGGCGTCTGTAGCCAAAGCGTGGCGGGCACGAACGTATATTTCTTCAACCATATGAACACTGCGAGTATGGCGATAAGTGCCGGAATAAACGCCACTTCCGGACTTTTTCGCACCAGCTGCAACGCGAGATAGCCCGCGCTCAGGAAAGCGACAAATGGCACAAATGTCGCGGGATCCTGCGAAAAACTGACCAGAAAAATGCAGCTCGCGATTAATAGGATGGCGTTGCGATACGCCGCTAGAAACCCGAGGTTGTAGACGAGGATTACTAGCAGTGAAAAGACTAGAAATTCTACCGTCGGCCCGGACATTAGATTACCGAAGACTCGAACCCTACCCGGCGCACCAACATCGGCGCCGCTGTCACGTCGGCGCTGGCGATCTCAAGCGCCCAAACGCTCGAGCCGTCCTCCGCGCGACTAATCGACGCAAAGCCGAGTTTCTCATAGTGGTCTTCTACGAGCTTATTGCGCTCCGTCGGAATAAATACACCCCGCAAGCGCTGAGCCCCAATTCTGGACGCATGCGCCAATAATTCGCGCAACACCATGTGCTCAACCTTTCGGCCCAATACTCGGCAACTCATCAGCCACGTATCGATCTCTAATTCCGACTCAGTGAGGTTACGACAGATCACAACGGAGATCATTCCGTTATCACCGAAAGCATCAATGAGACGTACTTGGAGCGTAAAGTAGCTCGGATCCTCCGCCATTCGCCGAACATCGGTTTCGCTATACCGCCGCGTGGTGAGGTTGTATTGATTCGACTTCATGATCAACTGCGAAATTCGCGCGGTGCCAATGTCGTCGAATGGCTGGAACACGATCTCCATGTTCAGCGAGGCAAGATACTGATCCAGGTCGCCGACTTGCTGCTGCAAAGCAGCCCGCTTTGAATTGCCTTCGTAGTACTTCGCGCGGTCACGGTCTTCGGTGGAAAATCGCGCAATTTCAAAATACCCTGCTGCACTTAGCGTCCGCGCATATAACGCCGGGTCGAGTGGCATTTCGGGAACCGCAACTTCCGGTAGCATCGTACGCACAAGGTCCCGCTCGACGGGATTGTCATCGACGAAAACCATCGACTCAAGGCCCAGCGATAATTCGCGGGCGATAGCCGTAATATTAGTCGCCTTGTCGTTCCAGTTCGCTTGGAAAACAGCGATGTGTTCCTCGCGGATCAACATTTCCGGATGATTCCGAAACGGTAAGCGCGCGACCTCATCGAGATTCTTGGAGGAGACCGCGAGCACAATCCCACGCCCCCGTAATTCCAGTACGTAGCGTTGGAAATCTAAATAGGCCTCGCCCGTCGCATCCCCTTGGGCCACTTGGATCCCCGCAACGCCGTCGTCGCCGATTACGCCACCCCAGAGTGTGTTATCCAAATCCAAGACCAAACAACGGCGACTACGCCCGCACATTGCGGCAAGTAGCCGCCCGACGTGATCCGAATAGAGAGGTAGGCAGCGCTGGGCGAACGGCAACTTAGCGAGATTCCACTCACCGGGCGAATGCCATTCGGCTAAGCCCACGGTTTCGGCAAGGCCGGAAACATCCAACAGAACGTCACTGCCGCTCCGCAGTTCGTCCGCGATTGCCGCATTCAACGCACTAACTGAGTAGTGCAGCGAATCGGGTAATACGCGGTCAAGGGATCCATACAAACGTTCCGGCGGGGGCACAATATTCTGCACAATGCAAACCGCATCGGTGTGGTTTTTGATCCCAGATCGCAGCGTATTCAGATACTGAAGCGAAGTATCAACCGCCTCCTGTGAACTGGCTCCTCCAGTCCGGGCACCGCGAAGCGGCAACCCACGCCAATCGATAGCAATCAACACCGCATTGGGCCGCGCGCGGTTAATACTTGATTGCGGGTCCAAGCACTCTTGTAATCCCTGATCGTACGCGCCGGTTAAGCACTCAACCGCAAGGCCATAGCGAAGTGCGGTACCCGCGACGGACGCGGCCACAAAATTCGAGGTGTAGTTGGTAATTAACCCTAGTTTGTAAGGGTGCAGCGGCGCTAACGATTGCCCCGCTGCGCGCAGCTTCCCCAATACACGGGATAACGAGACGAGTTGATTGTCATCGGCCCCATATGCCGCCAGTGCCTTCAAGGCACGCGGACCACCCTCCGCCATTTTTGTGATGGCACGACAGCGTGATTCGAAGTCCGCGGGCGGCCGACTTAGCCATCCGAGATCGGTATAAAGTTGAGTCATCACTAATTGCTGTCCTCAGCGCCGAGGCTCACCGGGTCCTCAAGGATATCAAGAGGTCAAATTGGTCTTTCGCGATATCAGGTCGGCAAGATCGCCTACTGAATTCAAGCGGCCGATTTCAGACGCGGTAATCTTAATCGAGAATGCGCGTTCCACAGTCAGCATAAGACGAACATGCGTAAGACTATCCCATCCATCGATCTCTTTAGCGGTCAGCTCCGGTGTCAAAACAATCTCGTCATCGCCAAATACATCGTGAAATACCGTGGTAAGTTTTTCGTAAATATCACTTAGCATAAATTTATAACCCTAGCTGAATATCAGCGCGCTTTTCGCCGGCCGATCGCGTCTGTTCGTTCCTCAAGCGGCTTAAGCGTACCGTTCATTTGCATTTTCGACAGTGCAGGCGCCGCGATAAATGTCTCGATATAGCGGCCACGTCGCGCGCTAGTTTAGCGAATCTTCAGCGCTAGATGTCGCGTGGTTAAAGTGCCTAGAATTTGCTCACGGTGGTGGACGGGCTTGCGAGGTGATTTTTTTATAGAACTTTTCAACATGCCG
>JAYUEZ010000412.1:0-10499 GCA_043738965.1 Gammaproteobacteria bacterium | reverse complement strand
TCGGTCTTTTCGAGCAGTCATCGTTCTCGAAACTATGGGTACAGGGGCGCGACGCGGTTGCCGTCCTGAACCGTGTCGCCACCGCTGATATTGATGTCGCCATCGGACGGTGTGTCTACACACAGTTCCTCAATACGCGCGGTGGTATCGAGGCTGATCTCACCGTCACCCGGCTCGCCAGCGACCGCTTCCTGGTGCTTACCGCGGCATTCACGCAGACCCATGTCGAGGCGTGGATACGCAGCAATATCCCTGCGGAGGCATCCTGCGTGCTCACCGACGTGTCGAACGCCTACGCGATGCTCAATATCCAGGGCCCAGCCTCCCGCGCACTGCTGCAGTCGTTATCGCAGGATGATTTTTCGGCGGCCGCTTTCCCGTTCGCTGCGGCCCGTGAAGTGCGGCTCGGCTATCAGACCGTTCTGGCGATTCGCCTCACATACGTCGGCGAGCTTGGCTGGGAGCTGTATATTCCAACCCCGTTCGCATTGCCCGTCTACGACGCGCTGGTTGCGGCCGGCACAGCTCATGGTCTGCAGCATTGCGGCTATCACACCCTGAACTCGCTGCGTATCGAGAAGGCCTACCGCGAGTGGGCGCACGATATTGGACCCGATGACTCGCCATTCGAGGCGGGACTCGCGTTCACCTGCGCATGGCAGAAGACGGGAGGGTTCATTGGTCGCGAAGCCTTGCTCCGGCAGCGCGCCGCCGGCCTGGCGCGGCGCCGTCTCGTGCAGTTCCTGCTCGACGAGCCGGAGCCCTTTGTCTATCACAACGAACCGATTTATCGTGACGGCGAGAGCGCAGGGTTCGTTACCTCCGGGATGTACGGACACACGCTCGGTGCCGCGGTGGCCATGGGCTACATCGCCCACCCGGATGGTGTCAGCGATGAGTACGTGGCAGCAGGCCACTACCAGATCCAGCTCGCTGACCGGCGTGTCAGCGCGAGGGCCTCGCTGTCACCCCTGTACGATCCAAAGGGCCTGCGCATTCGCCAGTAGTGTTTGCCAGACCTTTAACGCCAGTTGACACGTCGGGAGACTTAACGGCATTTAAGGTACAGCCCGGCCGATAGTTGCCGTAGCCTCAATAATTGCCAGCGTGAGGCGCGATGCGCACAGCAGCACACCGGCCGAGTCGACGATCTGTGTCTGCCACACATGCAAGCGCCGGCCGAGGGACAGCGGCCGTGTGGTTCCCGTCACAAGCCCACTTCGGGCCATGCGCATGTGGTTGGCGTTTACTTCGATACCCACGGCTCGAAAGCGGTTCGAATCAACACAGCAATTCGCGGCAGTACTGCCGAGCGTTTCCGCCAGAGCGACGCTAATTCCGCCGTGGAGGATTCCCATTGGCTGTACCGTTCGTGAATCGATGGGCATCGTCGCTTCAAGCCAATCAGGCCCGACGGCACTGAATTGGATGCCCAGGTGTTCGATCGCGGTATGGCGATTCAATTCGTTGAGTGCGTCTAGTACCGGTGTCGCGAACCAGATCGGCGCAGTGCTCAAATCACTCACGGCGTGCCTCCTCTGTCCACTGTGGTCTGATCTGAGCCGGCAGTGGGTTGGTAGTTTAGGAAGATTACTCCGACCGGCAAGGCAGCGCCCGACCAGGCTCGCATCCACTACTCGAAAGTCGCGACCTCCAAAGCACAGGGAATTGGCGCTGACAACACCGCTGATGCCTCTCGAATCACCGCACCCTCCAGGCAACCTCCAGGTCGATCGAAGAACGCTATTACAAGCCCCAACCCGACCCTTGACATGTGATACACATGCAAGTATCCTTAGAACATGTCAAAAATGATCCAGCTGCGCCATGTCCCCGACGCGCTGCACCGTCAATTGAAGGCGCGTGCCGCTTTGTCAGGATTGCCCCTGTCTGACTATCTGATCCGTGAGGTGCGCAAGATCGCTGAACAGCCCACGTCGGAAGAAATGCGCGAGCGCCTGAGCCAGCGCGATCCTTATCGTGGCAAAATATCGCCGACCGACGCGCTGCGTGCGGAGCGCGATAGCCGTTGATTGTCATCGACGCCTCAGCGGTATTGGAACTCCTGCTGCAGACTGAGAAGGGCATGAGGGTGAGCGAGCAAGCGCTTTCCCCAGAGCAGCGCCTGCACGCGCCTCATCTCATCGATGTGGAAGTGACCCAGACCTTGCGTCGTTTGACCCACCGCAAGGCCATGTCGATCCGTAGGGCGGAGGAAGCGCTCGCCGACTTCAACAGCCTGGGTATAGAGCGACACGGCCACCAGGATTTGATCCCACGCCTCTGGCAACTTCGCGACGCCCTGTCTGCCTGCGATGCGTCCTATATCGCCCTCGCCGAAGCCCTCGACGCACCGCTTCTGACATGCGACGGGAAACTTGCCCGCGCACACGGCCATCACGCCCGAGTCACGACCGTCTGACTTGACTTAGGGGTAGGGGCTTGCCTGTTTTCTCTTACCGTACCCGCCGTGCTCGGGCGTCAAGGTGCTCCGTTGCTCGCCGCGTCGCACCAGTGCGCGAACCTTGACCCCCTGCGCTGCGGCGTGACGCCTCCAGCCGTGGGCAATCCCGCTCACGGATCAAAGGAGCATTTTATGCAATTCGCAATCGCAGTGCATGATGCACTGGGTGCCACGCCGCCAAATCTGCCGGCGTATTCAACCCACCCACCGACGCCGACCTGCAACGGTCCTACGACCGTTACGTCGCCTCACTCCCCGCCAGCGAGTACCACGTTGCCCACATCCTGGTGGCCACCGAGAGCGCCGCGAACCTCCTGCTGGTCAAACTCCAATCCGGCACCGACTTGGTCAAACTCGCCCGCACCGAATCTGCCGATGACTCCAAGAGCAGAGGAGGGGACCTCGGCTGGATCGCCCCCGGCAAACTCCCCACCGCCTTTACCGATGCCATCAAACCCCTCAAACCCAACCAGTACACGCAGAAACCCGTGCACACCCCCTACGGTTGGCATTTGATCAAACTGCTGGAGACGCGACCGGCCGCTGCCCCACCGTTCGATCAGGTCAATGCCCGGCTCGCCGCCAACCTCCAGCAGGAGCGCTACCAGAAGTTCCTCACTGACCGTCTAACGGCCGCGCAGTCGCGATAGATTGCACACACCTTCCGCGACAAGATCTCTCCATTTGACACTCGCCCCTTTCAGGAGTGGAATCGGCGCACGCCGTACACGCCAAAGTGCACACCGGCTCTTAAATCAACCAATAAAAATAGGGGAAGTGACATGAAGAAAACCTTGGCATGGATAGTTATGGGCGCTCTGTCTCTCGGCTGCGCTGCGATGGCGCAGGCAAGTGAGATGAACGGGGCGACGGAGAAAGCAATCGCCGCTCTGGAAGACCAGTGGGTGCAGGCAGATAAGGCAAGCAACGCCGATATGCTGGCACCGCTCCTGGCCGAGCAGTTTGCGGGTACCAATTCCGAGGGAAAAGTCAGTGATCGGAAGCAGGCGCTGGCGGACGAGAAGACATCAAAGACCACCAGTGCGGACCTTGAGGATCTGCACGTCACCGTTTTTGGTACAACTGCCATTGCCCGATACGTGTACAAGAGCAAAGGGACTGACGCAGCGGGAAAGCCGTTTGATTCAAGCGCTCGTTATACCGACACCTGGGTGAAGATGCCCAGCGGGAAGTGGCAGTGCGTCGCCTCTCACGGCTCGAACATGAAGATGTAATAAACGGCCAAGGCCTCAGATGACATTCGGCCGCCTGCTCTTCAGGCGGCCTTTCCTTTGCGCGAAGTGCTGACCATCTCTTTTCCCTTCCCGCCACCAGCCGCACCCCCCCGACCCTGCACCCCAGGAACCGGTCCGATGGACTTTGTCGAAGCCGGTGCCGATGTCATCCGCTTCGCGAAACGTCGCTGTTAAGAGCCCCAGGGGACCAGTTCCGGTCCTTTCCGGAGCCCAAAACCCGCGAAGTGACTGCCCAAAAGCCAACATTCCGTGAGAGCCGATGCTGCGTGCGTTGCGATCTTAGCTAACATCCGCGACCATGCAGGTAAGCTGGCAGGGGGTATCCGAAATGGCCGAGGGTGGAGGCGAGGAGATGACGGGCGCCAGTAGCGCGACCGTCTTCATCAGCTACGCCTCGCAGGATGCGCTCGTCGCCAACGCGATCGTCGAGGCCCTTGAGCACGACGGAATCAGGTGCTGGATCGCCCCGCGTGACGTCAAGCCTGGCGCACAGTACGCGGAGGCCATCGTTCGGGCGATCAATGAGGCGAAGGCGGTGGTGCTGGTGATGTCGGCGAGTGCGGGTGGGTCATCGCATGTCGGCAAGGAAATCGAACGCGCATCTTCCAAGCGCAAAGCGATCATCGCATTTCGAGTTGACGCTGCGCCGTTAAATCACGCGCTGGAATATTTCCTGTCGGAGTCGCAGTGGATCGACGTTAAGGCGCTGGAAATGCCGGCGGCGTTGGCGAAGCTCAGGGAGGCGGTGGGATATGCTCCTGAGGCTTCGAGTCAAGTATCGACGAGTAGTCATTCCGTCTCTCATAAGAGAACACCGAAACAGGCAATCGTCGCCGCTGTGGTGATTGTCGCGATTGTCGCTGCGGTTGCCTCAGGCCTTCGCCTGTGGGGATCGAACCACCGAGGTGCGCAAGCACCGGTCGCGGTTATAGCCGACAAATCGATCGCGGTGCTGCCGTTTGTGGATATGAGCGAGAAGAAGGATCAAGAGTATTTCGCGGATGGGATGGCGGAGGAGATCATCGATCTTCTCGCAAAGATTCCGGGACTCAAAGTCATTGGCCGCACTTCATCTTTTCAGTTTAAAGGTCAAGCTCAAGACCTGCGCCGCATCGGTACTCAGCTCGACGTCACTTATGTGCTTGAGGGAAGCGTACGAAAGTCCGGTGAGCGACTGCGGGTGACTGCGCAGTTAATCGACAGTAGAGATGGCACGCACCTTTTGTCGCAGACCTATGACCGTGAGTTGAGTGACGTCCTCAAAATGCAGGACGAGATCGCAGACACGCTCGTGCGAGCGCTGCAAATCGAAGTGAGCCCCGAGGACATCGTGCCTCGCTCGTCGCTCCGCAATTCGGAGGCCTACACCTTGTATTTGCAGGGGCAGCATGCCTTGGATCGGTTCGACCAGCAGGGTTTTGAACAGGCCGCGAGTTACTTCCACCGGGCGCTCGATCTCGACCCGTCGTTCGCAGTCGCGGCATCAAAGCTCGCTGCCACGTATATGGCTCTCGGAGAGTTTGGATTCATGCTCCCGACCGCCGCCTTCGAGCCGGCGCGACACTCCGAAGAACTCGCACTCAAGCTCGACCCGAACCTTGCCGATGCGCACGCGGGGCTTGGCAGAATACACGGCGTCTACGACTGGGATTGGTCAGCTGCCGACCGCGAACTTAAGCTGGCACAGACCCTCGCGCCAAACGACGCCCGCATCCTATTTATGGCTGCGCTGCAGTCACTGAGCACGGGCGATTGGGACGAAGCGCTGAAGCGAGTGAACGCGTCCCTGGCGCAAGACCCGCTTAATCCTAGCGGTTACTTCGTGCTCTTCCAGGCACAAATACGCCTCGACCGACTGGCAGAGGCGGAAGCCGCCATACGCCGTACCCTCGCAATCAGCCCCACATTCAGCCAAGCGCGCTACTCCCTCGGCATCGTGCTACTCGCTCGCGGTCAACCAAAAGCGGCCTTGGCGGAAATGCTGAGGGAAAAGAATGATGCGTTTCGATTAGGCGGCTCCGCGATGGCCTATTTTGCGCTTATGCGCAAGGCTGACTCCGATGCGGCACTCGCGCAGATGCTTAACAGCTATGCCAACCGCCATCCGTTTTACATCGCGGAGGTCTATGCATTTCGCCGTGAGTCGGACGAAGCGTTCAAATGGCTTGATCGCGCGTTCACGCAAAGGGAAGCGAGTCTCGAACACATAAGGGGCGACGCTCCGATAAAGAGTCTTGAAGGCGACCCTCGCTACAGGGCGTTCCTTAAAAGGATGAATTTTCCGGAATGACTGAGACCACCCCTAATCCGGCGGCCTTAGGTCACGACGTGTTCGTGAGCTCTGCGTCGCAGGATGCGGCTGACTGCGTTGCGACCGCCAGTGGTGTAGTCACGCAAGTCCATGTTGCGGGCCGGCGTAGACCCATTGCGCTGCGCATTCCCTGCTGCGCGCAAGCCCGGGGCATACGTCCAAGTATGCCCGTTCGACGCACGCGTCTCACCCACGGGGGTTAGTACGCTCGCCGGCGGTTCATCGCTTGATTGACCCGAAACCGGCCACCCAAGCCACCACCGACATCACGAGGCTCACGATCACCATCGTCGCAATCGGTATAAACACCTTGACCCCAGGGCGATCAATGACAATGTCTCCGGGAAGGTGAAACCACGGCACTTTCCTCATCCATTGCCAACAGAGTCCCACCAGGACGAGCAGGGCGCCCAGCGCGATAAGCACTCTATTCATAGCCTTCGCCCATTTTGTAGCATCGAAGCGGTGGCTCCAATAATACCTTTCGGCCCGCCCCAGCACCCTTTTCCGGGCACAGAGCAAGAGTTTGACGCCCTAGCGCGATGTTATTACAATAGTCATAACACAGGAGTCCCGCCATGGTTGAACTCAAAGTCCGCAAATTCGGCAATTCCCTCGGCGTCGTCCTGCCCAAGGAAGTCATCGACCGCCTGAAGACCGGGAATGGTGAGCCGCTGTACCTGGTTGAAGGGCCAGACGGCGCCTACCAGCTCACGCCCTATGAGGCCGGCTTCAAGAAGAAGATGGCCAAGGCCGAGGATCTCATGAAGCGCTATCGCAATACGCTGCGTGCGCTGGCCCAGTGAAGTCGCTCATCTGGATCGATGAACGCGACGCGCGCGTTCTCCATGATGCCTTGGTGGCGCGTTTCGGAGGCGGCGAGGGGCTGCGCGATGCGACGTTGTTACAGTCAGCGCTCGCCAGACCCCCTCAGCTGCTGGCCTACGGTAAGCGGGTGGATGCGATCCATCTGGCCGCCACCTACACGGCCGGACTCGTGGGCAATCACCCCTTCGTGGATGGCAATAAGCGTACTGGCTTTCTAGTCGGGATCTTGTTCCTGGAACTCAACGGTCACCGCTTCGCGGCCAGCGAAGAGGAGGCCGCCCAGGCCGTGCTGGCCCTCGCCAGCGGAGCGCTCGATGAAGCCGGCTATGCCGCGTTTCTGCGGGCCAATGCGCGTCAGCTCAGAAAGTAAGCCGCGCCGCTCAGCACACCCGCTAGCGCGATGAGCAGGCGAGGGCGGAAGGTCATTGTCGTTCACTACGCCCGGTGGCGTCGCTACGTTTAGGATTTGCGGAATCACCCTCCATCAATCTCGCCGCCCTAAGCGTCCCGACCTCGCCACTCTGATAATAGGACATGACCGTGTTGACACTCCTGTGTCCGGTGAGCGCCATCATCTCCCCCAGCGATATGCCCTGATTCCCCGCCTCCGTCACAAATCCGCTCCGCAGCGAATGCGCCGAGAGCCTCCCCAGCGGCACATCGGCCATCTGCGCACGCCGCCGCACAATATCCCTAGCCGCCCGATCCTCGAGCGGATCATGAATCGCCCCATTCAGAATCCATCTGAAAATCTTCCCCGACGTCATCCTGGCCTTGAGCAATTCCTGCAACCACGCCGCCAGCGCCACCACCGCTTCCCCCTGAATCGGCTTGAAATTCTACGGATCCTTCCGTCCCGACTGATTGGTCTTGGAGACGCTAAGCTCGTACACAAACCCATCCCCGTCACGCCGCACGTTCTCAAAGGTCGCCGCCGTAGTCTCCGAGCGTCGTCGACCGCCGCTCGCAAACCCAAACAGCAGCACCGCCCGATCCCGCCTGCCAATCAGGTCCTCCCCACACGTTGCCAACAACGCCTCCATCACTAAGCGCGTTGCCGCCACCGGGCCATGTACCGCTCATGGGCTTTCGAGAGCGCCGCAATCCGCGTCTCCACCGTGGCGAGTGACCACAGGCCAATTTTTTTATATTGCCTGTCCACCAGCACCCGATCGATGGCGCGGGGCAACAGATGCTGCGTGCTCTCCGAGCGCGCCGTGAACGGTGTGACTTCAGGCGGTGCCAGATGAGGCAGATGCTGCAAATGATACACGATGAACTGCAACACCGCTTCAGGCTCCACCGGTCCATCAATGGATTGCCCATACCGCAGCGCATGCCACGCCCCCCAATACCTAAGCGCCGTCTGAAAAGAATGGCTGTTCGCTGACACCGTCAATGGCGCTGTGGCCAGCGCCAATCTCTATTCGCTCATCGAGACGGCTAAGGTTAATGGCGTTGAACCGCACGCCTATCTTTCACGGCTGTTCGAGCGGATCCCCCACCTCACCACCGTGGCCGACTACGAAGCCCTGCTTCCCTGGAACGCATTGACGCCAGCATTTCCGTGATCCCGATGGCAAGAATCTCCATAGCGCGTATTGTGGCAGCCATTCAGAAGGTACGTGCCATGGATATGCTCCTCAACATCCTGCTGGTCTGTTTCCAGGCCATGAAGGAGTCGCCTTGCCACTGGCCGCTGATTTCCGAGGAGGATCAAGACCGCTACCTTCAGTGCCATGTGGGTGCCGTGCGGTTCTCAGAAGAGATGACTGATCCTGTGGCCGGCGAACAGGCGCGGCGTGAGTACGTGGGCAGCCATCCGGAGCAGCCACTGCTCGCCTACCTCATGAGCGAAAATAATCAATGGCTGGCTGATCTCGCCCAGCGAGGCGCCGAGGCAGAATCAGACAAATACGTGATGATGGCTTCCGTTAACCTGGCGAACTGCATAGCCTATGCCGACGCCCAGAGCAAACCTGCAGAGTTGCTTGTTAACTGATCGGCCGCGTTACCTCATGGGAAATACCTGGATCGTCGACTTGAGCCATTACCTGACCTCAGCTGGGGCTTTCGCCGATATGCCCAGCCGCGCCCTTCTGCTGGCCGAGTACTTCGCCAGCATCGTCGTCGATGCCACCACCAATCTTGATGAGGAGCCGAGCGTACGCTGTCGCCGGCACCCCGACCACAAACGCTGCACTGGACTCGTGATGTCCTATCCCTCTGCCGATGAAGATGCCGCAATCCACTGGTACTGCCCCGTATGCAATGACAACGGCTCGATCCGCGGTTGGCAGAACACGCTATGGGATGGTTTTATAGAAGCAGACAAGATCTCGTAACATAAACTAACGCAGGCAACAATCACGCAGTTACTTGATCGCTTACCTTACGACCGGCAGCAGCGGGTCCGAAAATACTCTGTCGCCGCTCAGTGATCGTTCAGCGACTGAGAAACGGATTGGCAATGCGCAACTGACCGTCAATGAGCTGCCCGTGCTGTAAATCCTCCGTACAAAGAACCTTGGTGCCGGCAATGAGTGCTGCTGCGACCAGCATTGAGTCGTAGAGCGAGAAACCGTAGCGCTCATGAATTGCCAGTCCGCGATCGTGAGTCGCCACTGTGACCGGCTCTACGTTACATAGGGTTCTGATGATGCCGAGAATCTCGCGCACCTCATTCAGTGGCATTTTTAGTTTGCGCAGCGCAACGGCCGCGAATTCATTCAGGACCTGCAGGCTGATTGTGCCGCGATCAGCCAATAGCTGTTCAACTCGGTCGGCTTTGGGTACATCGGCTGAAAGCAGGTACAGAATAACGCTCGTGTCGAAGAAGGTATCAGCGGCGCTCATTAGCTTCGAGGCGATCAAACTTGAACGTCTTGGGTAATCGACCACGAAACTTTCGCAGCCGTGCCAGAAGTTCACGTACACCGGGCGCCTTAGCGACTGCGAATGACTGTTTACCGGCTACCTGAATCTCAACCTGATCGCCGTCTTTTAACCCGAGCGCCTCTACAACTTTTGCGGGTAGTCGAACCGCCAGGCTATTGCCCCATTTTGAAACCTGCATGGCACGCTCCTCGTAGATATACGTAGGTTTTAAGTATATCACTGGCAAGGGTTCTGTGGCCACTTCCGCGTGCGTTGCATATACGAGGCATCTTGGGCCACGTTTCGCCGTACCTGCTCACATTCAGGGCTTGGGTGCTACCCGATCGTGGCGCCTGCGCCGTCTGCGGCGGTCCATTGTGCGCCGGCACCGTCAAAATCGAGCCTCGACCCTTTCACGCCGTAATCCCGTACCGTCGTGGCACAACACGAAGGGGAGAGCGGGATGGTGCGCAGGAAGTTAACGGTGGATAGATCATGAGGAAATCAAGTGGTGCCTGGTGCGTGTTAACCGGCGTCGAGTGTTGACCAGCCGGTGTCCAATATTGACCATGCGGGAAAGCAGCACACCTCACGATTCTCATCGATGTAGTTGGCGGTCAGAACCTGCGTAATTCGGGCGGTTGGCGCACCTTTGCCCGCTCAGTGCCGGGGCCAGTGATCACGGATTGATATTGATTGGTATTAGCTCCCTGGGTTGGACTCGAACTCACGCGTAAGTAGCTGAGCGATAAGGCGGTTCTTG
>JAYUEZ010000411.1:0-10508 GCA_043738965.1 Gammaproteobacteria bacterium | reverse complement strand
GTTTCCTCATTCGCTGATTTCTCGGCTTTGCGGTGTGCACTCGGATCGACGCCACTGGATAATAGTTTGCGCAACTCGTCGCGTCGCTCACGTGCATCGCGCAACGACACATCCGGGTAAATACCGACCGAGAGCCGCTTTTCTTTTCCCTGGTAGCGGAATTTCAGTCGCCACCATTTCCCGCCTGAAGGTGCGACTTCTAGGTACAGGCCGCCGGCATCAAAGATCCGTACCGGCTTCCTTGAAGGCTTCGCATTTTTGATCGCAGCATCTGTCAGCGGCATGGGGGCAACATAATCTGACGATAGGTCGGTTGCCCCCAATGCTGCCCCCACCTGGGGCCGGCTGTCAACGAATGCTGGTGGAGGTCCGTGGATGAATAACGGATGAAAACTTGTAGTTTCTGGCTGAAATTTGCTGATTTATGGATGTCAGCGGACAGTCTTGGATGTTCCTATGGTGCCGGGGGGGGGACTCGAACCCCCACATGGTTTCCCATACCGGATTTTGAGTCCGGCGCGTCTACCAATTCCGCCATCCCGGCGCGGGGAGGCGCGCCAGTATAGAGGAAAGCGTCGGGCTGAATCGACTCCTCTATTCGATGGGAGAAGATCGGCTAGAGTCCGCGCATGCAGCGCAGCGATTTTCACTACGATTTACCTCCGGAACTCATCGCGCAACGTCCGCTAGCGGTGCGATCGGCGTCGCGGCTCTTATGGCTTGACGGGCCAAGTGGAGTGATGGCCGATCGTCAGGTCGCAGATCTCGTCGAGTTAACGCGGCCCGGTGATCTCCTGGTGTTTAACGACACGCGAGTGATCCCGGCGCGGCTGTTCGGGCGCAAGCAGTCCGGCGGACGCGTTGAAGTTTTTATTGAGCGACTGATTACGGCGACGTCGGCAGTGGCCCATGTGCGTGCGAGCAAAGCGCCTAAGTTCGGTACGGAGTTGCTGATCGATGGCAGTCATCGTCTGCGGGTGAATGCGAGGACTGAGCAAGGGCTCTATCTGCTCGCCACGCTGGAAGAACGGTCGCTCATTGAAATCTTGAACGCCGTTGGCCACGTTCCATTGCCTCCTTACATAGCGCGTACGGATGATGCGGGCGATGCTGAACGTTACCAGACGATTTATGCGCGATACCCTGGCGCCGTGGCAGCGCCGACGGCCGGTTTGCACTTCGATGAAGAGCTCCTCGATAAGCTCAAGGCACGTGGTGCGCATATCGCGTTCGTGACTTTGCACGTTGGTGCCGGGACGTTCCAACCCGTGCGCGCCGAGCAACTCGAAGACCACCACATGCATGCTGAATGGTTGACGATAAGTGCCGAGACTGTGGCGTTAGTCGCCAAGACCAAAGCTGAAGGCGGCCGCGTGGTGGCGATTGGCACCACCAGCGTTCGCGCGCTTGAATCGGCGGCGCAGTCTGGAACGCTCATGCCGTATGCGGGTGACACGCGACTCTTTATCTATCCGGGTTATCGCTTTCAGGTGGTGGACTGCTTGTTGACCAACTTCCATCTACCCGAGTCGACCCTGTTGATGCTAGTGGCAGCGTTCGCTGGCTTTGGGTCGACCATGGCCGCTTATCGGCACGCGGTGGCTGCGCGCTATCGGTTCTTTAGTTACGGCGATGCGATGTGGGTGACCCGCGCCGAATGAGCGGGTCCCCTGGTAAACTCCGCGCCCTTCGCCAGACCAGAGTCAGCCCTGTGCAATTCAAACTTCTAGCCACTGATGGGGCCGCGCGTGCCGGTGTGCTCAGTCTGCCGCGCGGCGATATCGAAACGCCGGTATTCATGCCGGTGGGTACTTACGGCACGGTCAAGGCGATGACACCCGAAGAGCTGGTCGAGCTCGGCGCGCAGATTGTCCTCGGGAATACCTATCACCTCATGCTGCGGCCGGGACCGGAGATCATCGCGGATCACGGCGGCCTGCATTCTTTCATGCACTGGGAGCGGCCGATTCTCACCGATTCGGGTGGCTTTCAGGTATTTAGCCTAGGGGCGCTGCGCACGGTGGCCGAAGCTGGCGTGACTTTTCGTTCGCCGCTCAATGGCGATAAGGTTTTTCTGTCGCCAGAGAAGTCAATGCAGGTGCAGCGCCAACTGGGCGCCGATGTGGTCATGATCTTCGATGAATGTACGCCGTATCCGGCCACCGAAGCCATCGCGCGGACTTCGATGGAGCTGTCGTTGCAGTGGGCCGCACGCAGCAAAACCGCCCACGCGGACAATCCCGCGGCCTTGTTTGGAATCGTTCAGGGCGGTGTATTCCCAGCGTTGCGCCAGGAGTCGGCGGCGCGCCTGTGTGAACTGGGATTCGACGGGTATGCCATCGGCGGCTTATCAGTCGGCGAGCCAAAACCGGACCTGTATGCGATGACCGAGCACACTGCGGCACTCCTGCCTACCGGTCGGCCGCGTTATCTAATGGGGGTTGGAACACCCGAAGATTTGGTCGAAGCGGTGTGTCGCGGCATCGATATGTTCGATTGTGTGTTGCCGACGCGTAACGCGCGTAACGGCTACTTGTTTACGTCTACTGGCACCCTCAAAATTCGCAATCAACGTCACCGCGCAGCCCGCGAGCCCCTTGATCCAGCCTGTGCGTGCTATACCTGTCGCCATTATTCGCGGGCTTATTTGCATCATCTGGACAAGCAAAACGAAATCCTCGGCGCCCGCCTCAATACCCTGCACAACCTTAGTTTCTACCTCACGCTAATGTGCGAAATGCGGGCGGCAATTCGCGTGGGGCGCTTGGCGAGCTTTGTCGCGGAGTTCTATCGGCGACGCGCTGGTGACGATGAGGGGTGAGACGGTCACGGTGGCTATGCAATAATACGCGCCGCTTTGCCGAGGGGTGGTCATGGATTCTTTATTAAACAGCGCGTTTGCCCAGTCAGCGACGGATGCAACCAGTACACAACAAGGACTAATGAGCTTTTTGCCGCTCGTTATTCTGTTTGTCGCGTTCTACTTTTTCCTCATCCGTCCACAAATGAACCGTCAGCGGGATCATCAAAAAATAGTCGAAGGCCTGCATAAGGGGGATGAAGTCGTCACCACCGGGGGCATGTTGGGCCGGATCTCAGATGTCGGTGACAACTACTTGAAGCTCGAAGTCGCCAAAGGCATCGAGGTCAAAGTCCAGAAGCAGGCGGTGGCGACGGTGCTACCCAAAGGGACAATAAAAGAAATCTGATCGGCGCCGCGCGCGTTTTCACTCGACATTTGGAATCACTCTGCGATGAATCAATACCCGTTGTGGCGTTATCTGCTCGTGCTCGTCATTGTCGTGGTGGGCTTGCTTTACGCACTGCCGAATATCTACGGTCAAGATCCGGCGTTACAGATCTCGCCGCGGCGCGCCGCACCCATTAACGAGGCGTTGGAAAAGACCACTACCGAAGCGTTGGGCAAGGCGTCCATCGCGGTTAAAGCGACCGAACGCAGTTCGAACCGGATGCTGATTCGATTTCCGAACGAGGCCGTGCGCGCGCAAGCGATGACGGCGATAACCACCGCGCTCGATCCCAAACTCTATCTGGTCGCGTTGAACACCGCGCCTGCGACTCCCAATTGGTTACGCAAAATCGGCGGCAAACCGATGTACATGGGCCTCGATCTGCGGGGTGGCGTGCATTTTTTGTTACAGGTTGATACCGACGCCGTGCAACGTCAGATCATCGAACGGTTCATGTCGGAGTTACGGCCGGCGCTCCGCGATGGACAAATTCGATTTCGCACCGTCACGCGCGGCGACAAGGGTGGCATCTTACTTAGCTTCCTAAATGTCGAAGCGCGAGAAAAAGGGCGCGAGCTGATTGCCCGCGAGTTTGGCGATCTGACGATTACGGACACGGGCGCGACCGAAGACTACGCGCTGCAACTAACGCCGAAGCCTAAATACGTTACCGACACCCGCAAAACGGCGGTCAAACAAAACCTGACCACCTTGCGCAACCGCATAAATGAATTCGGCGTGGCCGAGCCCGTCATTCAACAACAGGGCGACAGCCGAATCGTGGTCCAGTTGCCTGGTGTCGAAGACACGGCCGAAGCGAAGAAATTGCTGGGCGCCACCGCGACGCTCGAATTTCGAATGGTGGACACCGATGGTGATGTGGCGGCGGCTACCGCGGGCAAGGTCCCTGCGGCAAGTAAGCTCTACCAACGTCGCGGTGGCGGTGCGATCCTGCTGAAGAAGCGCTTGATGCTAACGGGCGAATCGATCATCGATGCCGCGTCCGGGGTAGAACAGCAATCGGGCACGCCGGCGGTATTCATCACGCTTGATGGCAAAGGCGCCCGCCGCTTTAGTCGCGAGACCCGCGAAGAAATCGGTAAACCCATGGCCGTGGTGTTCATCGAACAACAGCAGGGTCGTCCGGTGGAAGAAGTGATCAATGTCGCGACCATCCGCGATGAGCTCAACAAACGGTTTCAAATTACCGGTCTCGATAACACCGACGAAGCGCATACGCTGGCGTTGCTGTTGCGTGCTGGTGCGTTGGCGGCGCCGATGGAAATCGTGGAAGAGCGATCAGTGGGTCCAAGCCTTGGTCAGGACAATATCGATCGCGGACTGCATTCGTCGTTGATCGGTTTTGCGGCCGTAGTGTTGTACATGGCCGTGTACTACAAAGCCTTCGGCGTCATCGCCGATTTCGCATTGGTGCTGAATGTGGTGCTAACCGTAGCGTTGCTATCGATGCTACAGGCCACGCTCACGGTTCCGGGTATCGCGGGGATTTTGTTGACCGTTGGCATGGCGGTCGATGCGAACGTGCTAATCAACGAGCGTATTCGCGAAGAACTTAGACTTGGAACCTCGCCGCAGGCCGCGATTCATGCCGGATACGAACGTGCGTTTGGCACCATTCTCGATTCGAACGTCACTAGTTTAATCGCCTCCGTGGTGCTGTTTAGCTTTGGTACGGGACCCGTGAAGGGCTTCGCGGTCACGTTGACGCTCGGCATCCTGACTTCGATGTTTACCGCTGTTACCGGCACCCGCGCGGTCGTCAACTTACTCTTCGGCAAGCGACGGCTGAAGGCTCTGTCGGTTTAACCTAAGCAATGCGACATGCTCACTCAACGAGGACGGTTTGATGACCGCTAAGCCCCGGACCAATATTGATTTCATGCGCTGGCGCACCGTTGGGTTGGTGTTGTCCACCGCAATTAATCTGGCGGCGGTCGCGTCGCTGTTCATACAAGGATTGAATTTAGGCATTGAGTTTACGGGCGGTACCGTCGTTGAGCTCGCCTATCAGGAAGTGCCCGATCTCGAACATATTCGAGGCGTGATCAAGACCTCGGATTTCGGAGGCGGCACGGTGCAGAACTTCGGTGGTGCGAACAACGTGTTACTGCGCCTACCGCCGAGCGACAATATCGCAGGCACTGAAGCGGCGAGCGCGGATTACACGGCGCGGTTAGAGAAGCTCTTGCCTGGCGCGAAAGTTCGCCGAGTTGAATTCGTTGGGCCACAAGTAGGTGATGAACTGGCGACCGATGGCATCATCGCGTCGCTGATCGCGCTCGGCGGCATTCTCGTTTACGTGATGCTCAGGTTCACGTTCAAGTTTTCGGTGGGCGCCATCATCGCCACCGTGCACGACGTGATGGTGATTCTCGGGTTTTTCTCCATTTCCCGGCTCGAGTTCGACCTCACCGCACTGGCCGCGGTGCTCGCGATCATGGGTTATTCGCTCAATGACACCATCGTGATTTTTGATCGAATTCGCGAAAATTTTCGCTCGATTCGCAAGATGCCGCCGATCGACGTGATGAATCTCTCGCTGAATCAAACGCTGTCACGCACGATCAACACCCATGTAGTCACATCACTCAGCGTGTTCGCGTTGTTCTTCTTTGGCGGCGAGTTGATCCATGGATTCTCAATTGCTTTTCTGATCGGCATAGTGGTCGGCACTTATTCGTCGATTTATGTCGCCACGGCCAGTGTGTTGGCGCTCGGCGCGACCCGCCAAGAACTATTGCCGATCCAAAAAGAGGGCGCGGAAGCGGATAAGCGGCCGTAAAATAAATCTTCCATTTGGCGGATTGCTGGTTTGTAATGCAAATTGTTGCCGACGCCAATATTCCTGGATTGGACGCGCTCTGCGGATCCTTCGGTACGATCCAGGTAGTGGATGGACGGAGCATTCATCGCGCCCATCTAGCGCACGCGGAAGTGTTGTTGGTGCGCTCGGTGACGCCGGTGAACGCCACCTTACTTGCCGGCACGCCCGTTAAGTTCGTCGGCAGCGCCACTGCTGGCATCGATCATATCGATACCGAAACTCTCGCCGCGCGTGGGATTCACTTTGCCTATGCCCCCGGCTGTAATGCCGTGGCGGTTGCCGAATACGTGTTGGCGTGTGGTCTTGCGTATTGCGCGGCCGTTGGCCGAAACTTAAATGAGTTGACTGTCGGCGTTATCGGTTATGGACATGTTGGCCAAGCGGTGGTTCACCTGCTTACGGCGCTGAAGGTTCGTTGCCTGTTGAATGATCCGCTACGTGCTGAAGTCGATCCAGCAATTCGGTACCACACACTACCGGAGGTGCTCGACGCGGATATCGTGACGGTACATGTGCCGCTTAACGACACCGGTCTGCATCCAACGCGCGGCCTCATTGACCGCCACGCGCTGTCCACGATGCGGCCGACAGCGCTCTTGATCAACGCCGCGCGCGGCGGCGTGCTCGACGAGCGCGTGTGGCTGAGTTTAATGTCTGCTGGCCAGCGACGTTATCTGGCGGTGGATTGCTGGCAGGGTGAGCCGCGGATCGATCGTGCGACATTGACGCAAGCCTGGGTCGCCTCGCCGCACATCGCGGGCCATACGGTGGATGCGCGGTGGCGCGCCACACGCATGCTGGCCGATGATCTTGCGCGGTTTCTTGGCCAATCGAAGCCTGATTCAGCGCTCGGCCCCACTACGCCCAGTGATCACAGCGTAATCCTCGGTGAGGAATCGGGAGTGTTGAACAAGCTGCACTCCGTGATCCAAAAGATTTGTCCATTACCGACTTGGACTTCCGCTTTACGCGGGATAGCGGAGCGGCCGTCAAACGAGGCCCCGCGCTATTTCGACCAGTTACGCCGCGAGTTCGGGGTACGCCGTGAATTTTCAACGTACTCAGTCGGCGGTACGACGCTTGCGCCCGCCGAGATTCAAGCGCTAAAAGCGCTGGGATTCAATTTCGCGTCATGCTAGAACTTAACCTATGAAAGCACTCAAGTTCGGCACGCCGCTTAACGCGAATGCGACTCGTCTGATGTTGCTAGGCGCTGGCGAGTTAGGCAAAGAGGTGGCGATTGAGGCGCAACGGCTAGGGCTTGAAGTGATCGCCGTTGATCGCTACGCCAATGCGCCGGCAATGCAGGTCGCGCATCGCGCACACGTCATCGACATGCTCGATGGCGACGCCTTGGAGCGGGTTATCCGCGCCGAGCAGCCGCACTTCATTTTGCCCGAGGTCGAAGCCATCGCGACCCCGCGGCTGGTCGCGCTCGAGACCGCGGGATTTTGTATCGCGCCGAACGCGCGCGCGGCGTTGCTGACGATGGACCGTGAAGGCATTCGACGGTTAGCCGCCGAGGAGCTCGGGTTGCCAACATCGCCGTTTAAATTCGCCAGCACCGAAACGGAATGTGTGGCGGCGGTAGAGGCACTGGGCGTGCCCTGCGTCATTAAACCGGTGATGAGCTCCTCCGGTAAAGGTCAGGTAGTGGTCCGCAAGCTCGCGGATGCGACGATGGCATGGCAGGCCGCGATTAGCGGCCGGCGCGCCGGCAGTGCCCGCGTAATCGTCGAAGGTTTCATCGAGTTCGATTATGAAATCACCCTGCTGACCGTACGCCATGTGGATGGGACGAGCTTTTGTGCGCCCATTGGTCACCTGCAAATCGACGGCGATTACCGCGAATCCTGGCAGCCGCAACCGATGAGTGCGGGCGCGTTTCAGCGCAGCGAGGAAATCGCTCGGCGGATCACGGACAGCTTAGGCGGCCGCGGCTTATTTGGCGTTGAGCTATTTATCCGCGGCGACGACGTCTGGTTCAGCGAAGTTTCACCGCGTCCGCATGATACTGGTATGGTGACGATGATCGCGCAGGACTTGTCCGAATTCGCGCTTCATGTACGGGCGGTCGTTGGCCTCCCGATTCCGGAAATCTTTCAGCGCGGTCCTGCCGCCTCGGTCGCGGTACTGGCGAGCGGTCATGGCCGGACCATTGAATACGCGGGTATCGCCGAAGCGTTGGCCACCCCAGGCACGGACTTGCGACTGTTTGGCAAACCCGAAGTAGCAGGTAAACGACGGGTTGGAGTTGCGCTTGCACGCGGTGGCACAATCGCCGAGGCGCGCGACACGGCACGCGCCTGCGCCGCCGCGATTCAGATCACGGTTAGGAATTAGAACTCATCTCAAAAATCATTGTGGGGTCTCCAGACTAGGCGCGCGACTTTCGAGGAGCGGAGTTTACACGGAGTAAATGAGCACCGGAGGAAGTTGCGCAACAACGCATGGGCGCTCCAGAATGATTTTTGAGATGAGTTCTAGTCAGATAGTCGAAAAACTACGGTCGGAGGAGGTTTCGAATGAGAATGATGCACACCATGTTACGGGTTACCAATCTCGATAATTCGCTGAAGTTCTATTGCGATGTATTGGACATGAAGCTTATTCGCCGCAAGGATTATCCAGAGGGTAAGTTTACCTTGGCGTTTGTCGGTTATGGCGATGAAAGCGATTCATCGGTGGTGGAATTGACGCATAACTGGGATACCGCGAGCTATGAAATCGGTAGCGCGTATGGACATATCGCGATCGGGGTGCCGGATGTGTATGCCACGTGCGATCGCATCAAGGCGCGCGGCGGTAAGGTGATCCGCGAGGCCGGTCCGATGAAGGGCGGCAAGACCGTGCTAGCCTTTGTCGAAGACCCTGACGGCTACAAGGTAGAAATCTTGCACGACGAACCTCATCCCGGTTGAGGTTTCTGGAGCGAGGTTTGTGCTAAATTAGCGCCCCATGCGCCCATGGGTATTGGTTGCTTGCCGCCAACCTGTAAGGCTGCTGATCGATACCTAATCCACCTTAAAACTTTGCTGGCAGAGGGCCTTAGCTAATGAAGCGATTTTTTCTGATGACCGCGGCGATGCTCGTCGCCTTAGTCACCGGCTCTAACGCCATTGCATCGGAAGCGCCATTGGACATTGTGCGCCAAACTACCGAGCAAGTTGTTACGCGCGTCCAGGGCGATAAGGACGCGTTACGCAATAATCCGGGCAAGATGTACTCACTCGTATCGGAAATGATCTTTCCGCATTTCGATTTCAATGTGATGTCGCAATTTGTCCTCGGCCCTGAGTGGAAGAGCGCTGAAGCGGGCAAACGTACACAGTTCGTCGAGCAATTCCGGAAATTATTAGTGCGCACTTACGCCACCGCATTGCTGGAGTATTCGGATCAAAAAATCGAATATCCAGCACAGGGGACGGGCGCGGATAGCAATGGCAAAACCGCGACGGTGCGCCAAGACATCACGCAGCCTGGCAGGCAGATCCTCCCGATCGTTTATCGTCTACATAGCAAGACTGGTGATTGGAAGGTATTCGATGTCTCGGTTGATGGCGTGAGCTTGGTGAAAACCTACCGCTCCTCTTTCACCAGCGTGCTCAAACAAGGCGGGATCGATAAGTTAATTGCCAATCTCACCACCAAGAATCAGGAAATAGGCCAGTAACTGGCCGCGCAATGACCAACGAACAAATACAAGCATTAATCGAGCAAGGGATTGCAGGTGCCGAAGTGCACGTTGATGGCGATGGCACCCATTTCGTCGCACAGGTTATCAGCGACGCCTTCAAAGATCTGTCATTGATCAAGCAACATCGAATCGTCTACGGCGCGCTTGGCGACAACATGAAAAGCGCCATCCACGCGCTATCAATCCAGACCTTCACGCGAGACCAATGGGCTAAACAGCAGGCATTTAAGGTCATTTAAGAAGACGTCCGCCGGATGGATAAACTGATCATCAAAGGCGGACCGCGCCTGAATGGTGAAATCCGCATTTCCGGCGCGAAAAACGCCGCACTGCCGATCCTGGCTGCCACGCTCCTCGCGGACGGGCCGGTCACGATCAGCAATGTCCCGCATCTGCACGACATCACGACGACCATGGAATTACTGGGCCGCATGGGGCTCGAACTCACCATTGACGAGAAGATGAATGTGCAGGTGGACAGCCGCACGATCCGCGAATTTTTTGCGCCCTACGAATTGGTGCGCACCATGCGCGCTTCGATCCTGGTACTGGGTCCACTACTAACTCGGTTCGGGCGCGCCGATGTAGCACTTCCGGGCGGCTGCGCGATTGGTTCGCGTCCGGTGAACCTGCACTTACAGGGATTGACCGCGATGGGCGCGGAGTTGACCGTGGACGGCGGCTATATACGCGCGACCGCCAAGCGTCTTAAAGG
>JAYUEZ010000410.1:0-3981 GCA_043738965.1 Gammaproteobacteria bacterium | reverse complement strand
TGAGTGCGGCCATGATCTACGCCACTCAGGTGGCGATGCTGTCATCGGTATATCCGCCGCAGCAACGCGGACAAGCAATCGGCATGATGGCCGCTTCGGTCTATTTTGGCCTGACGTGTGGCCCCTTCATCGGGGGGTGGCTGGTAGAGCATTTCGGCTGGCGCGCGGCGTTTCTCGCACATCTGCCGTTGAGTCTTTTCGTTCTCGTGTATGCGGCGCCGCGCGTCACGTCGGAGTGGACGGCCGAACTCGCGGGACGTTTCGATTACGCCGGTGCTCTGCTCTATGCCATTTCAATCGCTGCCCTGATGTGGGGTGGCACCGTGTTGCCCAAGCATTTTGGGGTGGCGTTGATGATCGCGGGTGGGTTAGGTGTGGCGCTGTTCTTCAAGCACCAACATCGCCGCACAGATCCGTTGTTCGACGTCAGCTTGTTCTATACCAATCGCGTGTTTGCGCTGTCGTCGCTGGCTGCGTTGCTAATGTATGCGACGACTTACTCGACGTTGGTGCTGGTGAGTTTGTATCTGCAATACCTGAAAGGCCTGAAGCCGGCGCAAGCGGGCTTGGTGATGCTAGCGCAGCCCCTGATGTCTGGCTTGCTGTCGCCATTCGCCGGTCGCCTGTCCGATGCGCGGGTCGAACCACGAGTGATTGCGTCCGTCGGCATGGCGATTACTGGCATTGGCCTCTACATGCTATCGGCATTGAAGCCAATGACCCCGCTGTCTTACGTGACCGCGTGCTTGCTCACCACGGGTCTCGGTTTCAGTTTATTCGCGTCGCCCAACGCCAACGCCATCATGAGTGCGGTCGACAAGCGATTCTATGGTGCGGCCAGTGGTGCGATGGCCACGATGCGCGTACTCGGCCAACTGTGCAGCATGGGTGTTGTAGCCGCGGCCTTCGCGCTCACCATCGGGCCGGTGGAGATCGTGCCGGACACATATCCCGAGCTCGCACGGGCGCTGCGCTTAAGTTTTACGATCGCGGCCGGTCTTTGTGTACCTGGCATCTTGTGTTCACTAGCGCGTGGCAAGATGCAGTAGTGAAAGTGATCCAAATCTCTAGGCCGAGCGAGTGAATCCATAGGTGCGCTCGACTTTCGCCACGCGCAATTCAAATTGTCGGTACCACACCGACTTGCCGCGTGCCTGCGCCGCGCGGTGTTCGGCGTTTTCGTACCATTGCTTAATCGCGGCTTCGTCCCGCCAATAAGACACCGTAATCCCAAATCCGTCCAGACCCTCGCCATGCTCGATGCCGAGAAAGCCCGGCATGGTCATCGCGAGTTCGACCATATGCTCGGCCATCCGCTGATAACCTTCCGAATCCTCGCCCGAACGCACTGGCGAAAAGATCACGGCGTAGTACGGCGGGTCAGGCGTGACGGCTGGCTTATTCATGTTGACTTTTCCGTGAAAGTTTCGGTACGCCCTTCTTACCGGCCTTCGACTGCGTACGATTCTTGCGCGGCATAGTGGCCGGTTTCTGACTATAACCCGGGATCCGAGTCAGCACCCAAGTCACGGGATTCTCGACCCAGGCGCGCGACACGAAGTCTTCGTGTTTGATCGTGGGATCGGTCGCGATGATGCTTATTCCGCCGCGCGCGAAATTCAGCGGCAGCGTGGTTCGATAAACGACGCGCTCGTCATTGAGTTCCTGCATGACGGCTTGGTTGCCTTCGCGGGTCGATTCGGAATACGCGCTAAAGAAAAAGACCGGCGGGCGGATGTTCAGAATCCAATCGGTGAATTTGTCGACGTGTCCATACACCGCGTCGAGCAACACCACGCCGCGCAGACGATGGTTGGCGCCGCCGCGGGCGAGCGACCAGGCCGCCGGAAGATAGCCGCCGCTATAGGCGACCATCACCACCGGCAGTTGTGATAACGCCGATTTAGCGCGGAGATCACCGTAGAGTTCCGTTAACCGCACTCCCGCTTCAGCAATAAATTCGTTGAAACCGCGGCGCTTCCACAAGCGACCCGCGCTTGAATCGGCCGCGTCGAGTGCTAGCTGCGGCGCCACCAGCAGGGCGTTGCTGCCGGATTGCGCGAGCTGATCAACCACGTGTTGGCGTTCCACCACGTCGCGCGTCAGGAGCGTGCCATTGCCATGAAAGAACACCACCATCAAGGCCGGCCGGCGCACATCGAAGCCCGCTGGGATGTACAGCAACACGCGACTGTCGTGATAGATCTCATCTTCCCAATGCACTCTATCGCGCGAGCCATGGCCGAGCCGATTACCCGTGGCGACATCGAGGAAGTGTTTGCCGGTATCCGGGATCAAACCACGATACGGGAAGGGCGCGGTCTTAAACGTGGCAAGCGTGGTCTTTGCGCTCGGCAGGGGAGCCAGCGGTGGCAACGACTTTCGCGGTTCAGCAACCTTCTTCGCCCATGGCTTTGAACTATGGGGCTTTGAACTATGAGATTTTGAATTGTGGGGAGCTGAATCATGGCGTTTCGCTTCGTGGGTTGCCGCCATGCTCGCACCTGATATCCCGAGTAGTAACGTTAAACCAAGGGTCACCGCAATTAATCCTAAGGGGTGATCAACGCGCATTATCGATCAGTCACTCACCGCGACCAGCGGATTTTTGGGCGCCGCGAAGATCGCAAAGAAGGTTAAGGCCGCGATTAAATACGCCACCCCACTCAATTGCAGGACCGCGGCGAGACCGTACGCAGTGGCGATGATCGGCACGGCCGCGGCGCCAATGACGGAAAACGAACCGTTGATACCCCACGCCCATAAAAACATCGGGTCTTTACCGAGACGCCCCAACCAAGTCATCGCCGTCGCCATCGGAAAGCCCATCAGAAACGCGGGTGGCGCGATCAACGCAAACGAGCAGGCGATTCGGCTGGCGTACGCCAAGCTTCCAATCCAGCCGAGTACGGGATCGAGTACGGCGCCGTAGGCGAATAACAGCGCGCTGATGGCGATGAAGATCTTCGGCATCAGCGCACGCGCGTGATCGAGATAGCGCCCTGAAACCAGGCTGCCGAGGCCGGAGAAGACCAGCATCCCGGTGATGAGGATGGTCGCCGACACGGTCGGATTCCCGAGCGGAAGAACAAATTTCGCGATCAACGAAACTTCAACCATGATGTAGCCCAGACCCAGACACGCGAAATAAATGATCGTGCCAAGACGTCCCGGATAGCGGTTAAAGATACTCCGCCAGCCGAGTACGACCGGAAACGCGATGAGGACAGTCGCCACCGTAACCGCGATGCCCAACGTCGCGAACAGCAGCAAATATCCCCATTCGTCCTGAAAGAGTTCCAGTCGATCGGTAATCCGCGGCAGGTCCACCGGTTTGATGTAGGCGGCGAAGTAGGGGCGATCGTTAGTCAACGGGCGGATGTCGAAGACATAACGCCGCGCCACGTCATCCCAGGCGGTAGTTTTCTGATCGCCATGCAACAGAGCGTTCCACACGATTTGCCCCATGGTGGTGGCTGGGACGAGCGACCCACTTAGCTGCGCGGAGTCGGCGCCGACCGGACCGGTGGGATCGACCTGCGGCTCGGGGTTTAAGTCCGCGGCCAACGGTGTTGGCGCGCCGAAAATACTCGCGCGGTAATTGACGAGCGTCGGTTCGATTTGCGTGGCATCAAAGGGTAGGCCGGGCGCCGCGATTTCATCGAACGACATGGCTTTACTGTGCGCGTGTAGCTTGGTGATTTCGTCATCGTTGAAACCCCCTTGCTTGTACAGCACGGTGACCGTCGATAAATAGCTGGAGACCGCATAAAAGCATTTGTCGAGTGGGACCGTCGCCGCGCCGCGCGCGGCGACCACCATCGTCGTGTAGAGTTTGAGCACGGATTTCGGCGGTTCTTCTTTATTCCACAAGGTCACCGCTAGAATGCCGCCGGGGGCGAGCGCGCGCATGTAAGCTGCCATTGCTTCGCGCGTGTAAGCATATTTTTCGACGATGGCGAAACCACCCGGATTCGACAG
>JAYUEZ010000409.1:0-3994 GCA_043738965.1 Gammaproteobacteria bacterium | reverse complement strand
TTGGTCGATCCCGGTGAAGTGATTGATTTTGTCGACAGCAACTTCTCAAGCACCGGCCTCTTTCCTAATAATTTCCGCTGGCTGGATGCTGATACGGCCGCTGCCGGCCAGGCATTGGTAAAATGGACCCGAGGTTTGGACACTGGCTTAACTCAATTCCGGCCGCGGTTACTGGACTACACTGGCGGCGCTAATCCGACAAATGCCAGCGGTGAGCCAGCCATCATGCGGCTTGGCGACATTATTGACTCCACTCCCGTACCGGTGTCGACGCCGGCAGAAGCCTTCGATTTGTTGGCCCAAGATTCTTCTTACGGCCAATTCCGTCGACAGTATCGTCACCGTCGTCAGGTCGTTTACATCGGTTCTAACGACGGCATGATCCATGCCTTCAATGGCGGGTTCTTCGATCCCGCGAATTTGCAGTTCGATCTGACGAGTTGTTCGACATGCTTAGAAGCTCAGCATCCGTTGGGCAGTGAAATTTGGGCCTATGTGCCCAAAAACTTGCTTCCGCATTTGCAATGGTCGGCGCGTAAGGACTACACCCATGTCTACGGCGTGGATGCCACCGTGCGTGTATTCGATGCCAAGGTATTTAGCCCAGACGGGGATCATCCCAATGGCTGGGGCACCGTACTCGTAGCCGGTATGCGCTTTGGCGGAGGCACAGACAGTAGCGGGATAGTCATTGATACCGACGGCAATCCGGTGACCACCACGGATCGGGTGCTAACGAAATCCGCGTATGTCGTCATGGACGTGACGAATCCAGAAATTCCGCCCAAGGTCATGGCGGAAATTTCACCGCCGAACTTGCAACATACAACGTCCTTCCCGCAAGTCGCGACCTTCCAATCACCGACCAGCAACTCGCCAAACAAGTGGTATCTGGTATTCGGATCGGGCCCGACTGAACTCTCGGATGCGAGCTACAAATCGGGTACCGGCCCTGGCCAGAAGTTTGCGCAACTCTTTGCTTACGACCTCGCGGACCTATCCAACACATCGACTGGCGGTTTAGTTAAGACCTTCACGTTGGCGACTCCCGATGTCTTCATTGGTGATCCGGTGGTCTCTGACTTCGATATCAACATGAAGGCCGAAGCCATTTATTTCGGTACGG
This sequence comes from Gammaproteobacteria bacterium, assembly GCA_043738965.1. Classification (GTDB taxonomy): domain Bacteria; phylum Pseudomonadota; class Gammaproteobacteria; genus CAIKBL01. Next base: position 2,868 of record JAYUEZ010000409.1, on the reverse strand, counting down.
TGGGCAACCCCAGTGATGTGGCCACTAATCAGGGCGGCTTGTTCCGAGTCTCGCTCGGTGAAAAAAGCGATCCGACGAAATGGACCTTGGGCACGGTGTTGAGTGGCGTTAACCTGCCCTTTGTTTCGCAGCCTTCGATTGCCACCGACGAGAAATTCAACCGGTGGGTAATCGCGGGTTCTGGACGCTTCTTGACCAACGGTGACAAGTCCACCAACAACACGCAGACCCTGTTTGGGTTCATTGATCCCAACAAAGACATTGGTAGCGCGTCCAATGCGAACGAACCGGCGGTCACCGCCCGGGCCGCAAGCGGACTAACCGATGTCACCAATTTCCGGGTCTTGAGTAATGGCGACGTGTCGACCAATGGCGACCTGACGCCGGAGACGACTTTCAATGCCATCGCTACCTCGATCACCACGGCCGGCGGCTGGAAACGTAACTATGCCAACCAAGCGACGCCGGTGGATACGCCCGCTGGACGCAGCGTGAACCGGGCCACTCTGCTCGATGGTGTGATATTCGGGACCGAGTTCACACCGAGTATCGACCTCTGCGGATCCGAAGGAACCAGCAAGCTACTCGGATTGTTTTTCAAAACCGGCACGACCACACCGAGCGGAATTTTTGGTCAACAACCCTGCCCAGGCGTTACCTGTCCCGTCGGCGTAACGGAATCAATTCCGAGCGTGGACCTTGGCGCTGGGCTGGCGTCGACTCCGAGTATTCATATCGGGAAACAGGACGTGCCGGGCAAGGTCACGGCGGTGACGCAATCCTCGACCGGCGCCATCGATACCACCAATGCAACCACGCTCGGCGGCATCAAAAATGGCGAGATCTCGTGGCGCGAGTATCGTAGCCAGTAATCGACATTCAAAAACTAAGATTATTCGACGCACAGCCCGGAGCATTGAAGGATGAACGCTAAGCAAAAACTAATCAGGGACGGCTCGCGGTTGCACGGCAACCGCGGTGTGACCTTGATAGAACTCATGATAGTGGTGGTGATCGTCGGCATTCTCACCGCCATCGCGTATCCGAGCTACACGCAATATGTCTTGCGCGCTAAACGATCCGAAGCCAAAGCCTTGCTGGCCGATGTGGCATCGCGCATGGAGCGCTATTACTTCGATAACAACACCTACACCACCGACCTTACGCAGGTGGGGTATAACGTCGCTAACCCGCCCTCCGCGGAAGGCCATTACACCGCCGCGTCAATCGCCGGCATTGACGGCGCGGGAACCATTGCAACGAGCTATACATTACGAGTGACCACGGTCGGCTACACCGATGCTCAGTGCGGTTATCTCGAACAAACGTCAAAGGGCGATCATCGATCAGAACTGGGGACCCCTGCGACATGCTGGAATTAAGCGGCGTGCGCCGATCTGGAACGCGCCGGATTCCAAGCGAACGCAAAAGGGGACCGGCACAATCGGTGATCGGCCTCCTGGCCTCGCTACTGATCGCGATGCCCGCTCACGCCGAAATTTATAAATGGGTCGATAAAGACGGCAATACCACGTACTCCACTTCGCCGCCTCCGGGCCAGCACGCCGACATCGTGAAACCTAAAGTTAGCAGGCCTGCCGACGCGACACCGCCAACGACCAAAGCGACCGATAGCAAAGATCAGACGCCCCCCAAGGCCAAAGATTCAGCGCCGCCCAGTCCGGAAAAGAAAAAAGAGCTGCATGCGGCCTGTGACAAGGCACACGCCGTGCTTACGCAACTCTCGGCGTCGAACCGCGCACGCTTCATGAATGATAAGAAGGAAATTGTGTACGCCACGGACGCCGAACGTCTGGCGCGAATGAAAGAAGCGAACCAGAAGATTAAAGACTACTGCAAGTAATGACCACGCGCTGAGTCAGGGTCGGAACCCTGATAGACGAAACCCGTAAGCCCACCCAATATCACCCAAAAACAAAAGCTCGAGACGAAAACGGCGCGCGTAAACTGACTGGATAGTGCGGCGGGCACAAGGCTGACCGTATCAAGCGGCAACGGGGCGCCAACCAGATGCGGGAGCAACGACAACAGTAGCGCGGCGGTTTTTATTTGCCAATTCTTGGCCGCCACGAACACCCCAAGTGCAGTCGCCGTCATGGTGGCGGTGGCGAGCCACCACAGCTGACGCGCGGTCAAATCGGCCGCCGCGGTACCCGGAAGCTCCGGCGGCAACCCGAGACTTGGCGCGAGTGTGATAGCGACAAAGCCACCGACTCCCCACAGCGCACCACGCCGCCAGTTCATCGACAGCCGACGTACGGCCCAAATGGCGCTCAGCACTAACGCAAACCCGATCCCGGTCAGCACGTCCGCGATGGCGGTTGCCGACATGCGTTCAAGACCATCCGCGGGTTGCCAAGCGTGCTCCTGCGCCGTTGCCGCCTGATCCACCGTGACAACCTCTGACGCCGCGCTTTCATAAACTTCCGCGCGCAGAATCAACGGCACGGTTAGCCATTGATGGAGCACGGTCACCACCACCCCGGCGCCGCAGCCGGCAATCACCGCGCAGAAGACGAGGCGACGGAAAACCTCCATCGCAGAGATAATTAATGACAGGGAAAGACGTTTGAATGGCGCGTATCGTGGGCCGCGTTGTGCAGAGTTCCGATATCAGAAAAGCCCACCGCCCAGAGCAAGGCAAGACCGCCAAGGCCGGCCGCCAGTGCCGCATAGCGTGTCGCACGCGCAGTGGCTCCCGCGAACGTTGGCGTTGATGGCGCGCCGCTAAGCGACGTGTGAAGGGTGGTAGGTTGCAGCATGACGTTCTCCCCAGGATCCGGTTGTCGTGAGGATAACGAGATTTTCGCGCGAGGCAAATGTGCGTAAGGATCCCCGATAGGCCCG
>JAYUEZ010000408.1:0-10552 GCA_043738965.1 Gammaproteobacteria bacterium | reverse complement strand
GGGCGGCGTGAAGCGGCGGTGGAGGACATCGTCATCGCGCCAGGAAAAACCTCGCTCGCTCGCGGCGAATTCATCGTCGACTTTCTATTGCCAGCGCGTCCCGCACATTCGGGCGACGCCTACCTGCGCTTCATCCCACGCACCGAGATGGATATCGCGGTGGTTGGCGCGGGGGTCAGTTTGACCTTGGATGCCAACGGTCGTTGTACCGCCGCGCGACTCGCACTCGGCGCGGTGGCGCCGCGACCGCTGCTGGTGCCGGCGGGCGCGACGGCGCTTATCGGCACACGAGTCGATGACGTTGCACTGGAAAAATTGGCCGCCGCCGCCAGCGCCGCTTGTACGCCGATCGACGACAAGCGCGGCACCATCGAATTCAGAACTCGCGTGGCTGGCGTGCTCGCCCGTCGTGCGGCCGTGATCGCGCTCCAACGCGCGAAGGGGAATTAATCTAATGACTAAGCATCATGTATCGGCGACCATCAATGGCGACGCAGTGGAATTTTTATGTGAAACGCAGCAAACCCTCCTCGATGTGCTGCGCGATGAACTTGGCTTAACCGGTAGTAAGGAAGGCTGCGGTTCGGGCGATTGCGGCGCGTGTAGCGTCATGCTAAATGGGCGACTAGTGTGCTCGTGCCTCGTGCTCGGGGTCGAAGCCGCCGGCTGCGAAGTGGCGACGATCGAAGGCGTTGCGCAAGGCAACGCCCTACATCCACTACAGCAACAGTTCCTGGAAGATGCGGCTTTGCAATGCGGCATCTGTACGCCCGGCTTCATCGTCGCCGCCAAAGCGCTGCTCGAGCGCAATTCGAATCCCACGGAAACCGAGATCCGTTATTGGCTCGCCGGCAATCTGTGTCGGTGCACGGGATACGACAAAATTATTCGCGCGGTGATGAATGCCGCGACCAACCTGCGTCAGGAGGCTCGTCATGGGTAACGAAAAGCAAACCTTTATCAAAAATCCGACCTTTAAATGGGTGGGTACCCGACCGGTGCGACCGGATGGCATGGATAAGGTCACTGGCCGCGCGGCATTCGGTGCCGACTATCAACTGCCGGGCATGCTAGTGGGCGAGGTCGTGCGTAGCCCGCACGCGCACGCGCGCATCAAATCCATCGACGTCAGTGCCGCACGCGCGTTGCCTGGGGTCCATGCCGTCGTTACGGCTCAGGATTTTCCTGATCTGCCCTCCGAGATCGCCGCCGGTGGCGAAGCGCCAATCAATTTCCGCGATGTGTCGAATAACGCGATTGCGCGCGACAAAGTCCTCTACGAAGGGCATGCCGTCGCCGCAGTGGCGGCCACCACCGCAGCGATCGCTGCGCAAGCGGTGGGGCTGGTTAAAGTTAATTACGAAGTGCTGCCACATGTCATCGACGTACGCGAGGCCATGCGCGAGAACGCACCGCTGCTGCATGACGGTCTGTTTACGACTGGAATCGATCCGCAGCCGACCAAGCCGTCGAATATCGCTGCGCGCACGCAGTTCGTCCTCGGCGATATCGCCCAGGGCTTTGCCGAAGCAGACGTCATTGTTGAACGCGAGTACACCACGCAACCCGTCCATCAGGGCTATATCGAACCCCATGCCTGCGCGGCGACGGTCGGGGCTGATGGGATGGCGACCATTTGGACCAGCAGCCAGGGGCACTTCATGGTGCGCGAGTTTTGCGCCAAATTGCTCAAGGTCGAGATTGGGCAGATCCGAGTCATCCCCGCCGAAATCGGCGGCGGCTTCGGCGGCAAGACCACCGTCTACTTGGAACCATTGGCGATGGCACTCGCCCGCCAATCAGGCCGGCCGGTCAAGATGGTCATGACCCGCTCCGAAGTATTTCGTGCGTCGGGCCCCACCTCCGGCACCCATGTGTGGGTCAAGCTTGGCGCGAAGCGCAATGGCATGCTCACCGCCGGCGAGATGATTCTCAAATACCAAGCCGGCGCTTATCCGGGTTCACCAGCCATGCTCGGTGGCATGACCGGCTTTGCACCGTACGATCTCAAGCACGCGAAAGCGGTATGTTACGACGTGGTGTCGAATCGCCCGAAATGCGCCGCGTATCGCGCGCCGGGCGCACCGATGGCAGCGTTTGGCGTTGAGTCCGCGCTGGACGAAATGGCGCAGCAACTCGCGCTTGATCCACTCGAATTACGGGCGATGAACGCTGCCAAGGCGGGCACGCGCACGCTCTATGGTCCAAAGTTTTTAGAAATCGGGTATGCCGAAACGCTTGCCGCCGCGAAAGCGCACCCACACTATTCGGCGCCGTTGGGCCCGAACCAGGGGCGCGGCATCGCGTCGGGCTTCTGGTTCAACATTGGCGGTCAGTCCAGCGCCGCCGTGCATGTGAACGAAGACGGCACGGCCGAGGTCGTAACGGGTAATCCGGATATCGGGGGCTCGCGCGCCTCCATGGCGATGATGGCGGCCGAGGTATTGGGTATCGATCTGGCGAAGGTCAAACCCATCATTGGTGACACGGCGCAAATCGCTTACAGCTTTTTAACCGGTGGCAGCCGCGTCACCTTCGCGACCGGCATGGCAGTCGTCGAAGCGGCGCAAGACACCGTTCGACAATTTCGCGAACGCGCAGCGAAGCTATGGAAGGTTGAATTTGCCGACGTGGAATGGCGCGATGGCATGGCCTATTGCACGCGTACCACCGAAGAACCGCGCGCACCCCTGTCGATGGCGGCCATCGCCCACAGCTGCGCGAAGACCGGTGGGCCGATCAGCGGTACGGCTTCAATTAACGCCTCCGGTGCAGGTCCAGGTTTCGGCACGCATGTGTGCGACGTGGAAGTCGATCCGGAAACAGGTGCGGTCAAAATTCTGCGCTATACCGCGATTCAAGATGTTGGCCGCGCCATTCACCCAAGCTATGTCGAGGGTCAGCTCCAAGGCGGCGCGGTGCAGGGGATCGGATGGGCGTTGAACGAAGAATATATTTACGACCAGCAAGGTCGCTTGCTGAATCCTGGGTTTCTCGACTACCGAATGCCAGTCGCTTCCGATCTGCCGATGATCGATACGGTGCTTGTCGAAGTGCCAAATCCCGGACATCCATTCGGCGTGCGCGGGGTGGGTGAGGTTCCAATCGTGCCGCCGCTGGCGGCGGTGGCGAATGCGGTGTCACGCGCCATTGGCATCAGAATGACGGATCTGCCGTTATCGCCCCCTCGGATCCTCGCCACCATCGACCGGGCGAAACGGTCGACCTGAGGACACGTGGCCACCGTGGTTCTGCAGGGTGAGCTGGCCCGCCGCTATGCCGGTGGGCAAACCACGGTAATGATTGAGGCGGCCGACTATCGCGCCCTGGTCGACGCCCTCGAGCGGCGTTTCCCTGGCGTGGCTGCGGCGGTGAGCGTGCGCACCGCCGTCGCCATCGATGGCGTGATTTTTCAGGAGCCGCTGCTGGAACCCATTGCGCCGCATAGTGAAGTGCATTTTCTGCCCTTAATTGGCGGTGGTTAGCGCGTGAAGACTGCACGGTAACCGCCTAAAGGCGATTAATCGCCCGCGAAATTTTTCAAGCAAAGGGTTGCCATGACTGTCAACTTTGATCCGACCCGCCGCGACGTCCAGCTTAATCCCTATCCACACTATCGGCGCCTGCGTGATGAAGCGCCGGCCTACTATATTCCGGCGCTCGGTGCTTATGCGCTGACGCGCTACGAAGATTGCATGCAAGAACACTTTCCTGCACCCGGAGCTTTATTCGGCCAAGGACTTCATCAAGCAAGCGTTCGGTGATCTCGATCCCGTGCCTGAAGTCCCGTCCATCATCGCGATGGATCCGCCCGAACACACGCCATTGCGCAAACTCGCCGGTCAGGGATTTCTGCCCTCCATCATGCGGGAGCTAGAACCTAAGATTCACGCTATCGTGAATGGATTGTTGGATGACATTGAAGCGCGCGGACGCGAGTTCGATTTCGTCAATGACTTCGCGGCCTATGTGCCAGTGAGCGTGACAGCCGAACTCATCGGCGTCGATAAGCGGCAGCGCGAGAATTTCAAGATTTGGACCGCGGATCTGCTCAACGCGGCGAACCGCGCCAGTTTGCCGGACTCGGAGGTGACGCGGATCCGAACCAGCGTTACAGAGTTACGGACCTATCTCGAAGGCGTGATCGAAGCACGACGGCGAGCACCCACCGATGATTTTATTTCGCATCTCGTCAAAGCCGAAGCAGATGGCGATGTGCTCTCCTCCATTCAAGTCTTGAGTATCGCCATCCTGACCCACTTCGGTGGTTCCGAAACGCCCTCGCATTTGATCAGCAGCGCGTTGAATGCGCTGTGCGAAAATCCGGCGACGATGGAAGAAGTCCGTGGTCGGCCGGAGTTAAGCGCGAATCTCGTCGAAGAAACCCTGCGCTATTGGTCGCCAGTAAATCTCGTGTTTCAAACCGCGGCGCAGGATATTACGCTGCACCAGACGCTGATTCCGAAAGACGCCTACGTCTTGTCCTATATCAGCTCGGCTAATCGAGATGAACGCCGATTTCCTGATCCGGATCGCTTCGACATCCATCGCGATGCCCACGGCCATTTATCGTTTGCGCATGGGCCGCACTACTGTCCTGGCGCGGGCATGGGCAGGCGTATGGCCAGCATCGCCTTGGAGGCGGTGTTAGCGCGCATGCCAAAAATACGGAAGGTTGCTAGCGAGACTGACTGGTTGCCCTCACTATGGGTCCGTGGCGCGCGAACCTTGCGCGTCCAGTATTGAGCGGTGCCGGGACGTACTTTGATCTAAGAGGATGACATTCATGTCGAAGTTTCCGGCCGCCACGCTGGTCGTCACCGGGGGCAATGTGCTCGATGGCCTCGGCAATCCACCACGGCGCGGCGATATTGTTGTCGAAAAGGATCGCATCATCGCCGTCACCACCGCGGACGATCCGCTGGTGTTTGACCCTGCGGTGGCGCGCATCGACGCGACCGGCATGACGGTCATGCCAGGACTTATCGATGCACACTGTCATATCAGCTTCGATGAACCCAATTCCAACGACGAGCTTTTCTTTCATCGGCGCGAAGGATTGGCCGCGATCATTGCCGCCGCCAATGTACGAAAGTTACTCGCGGCCGGGGTGACCGGATTCCTCGACGCTGATTGTCTGTACGAGATCGGAGTTGATCTGCGAGACGCGATCGAAGCCGGCATCGTGCCCGGACCGCGCATGAGCGCGGGCGGCAACGCGCTCTTAACGTCAGTGGGTGGCACCGCCGGGCGCTTGATTCCGGATCACGGCCGCCGCGGTTACGGCACCGTGGTGAACAGTCGCGACGAGATCGTGCAGGAGGTTCGCCGCCAGATCAAAATCGGCGTCGACTGGGTCAAGGTCCATGTCACCGGACTTACCCCGCGTCAGCGCGGCAAGGGCGAGGTGCAGGTGTGGAGCTTCGATGAATTGAAACTGGTCGTCGACACCGCACATGAACTGGGGACACCAGTAGTTGGACATTGCCGTGGCGCATCGAGTACTCGCGATGCGGCGCGCGCCGGCTTCGATATGATCTTGCACGCGACGTATATGGATGATGAAGCGCTTGAAGCGGTTATCGACAAGCAGGTGCCGATCGTCCCGACGTTCACTTTTCAAGCGAATCTCGCCGATTATGGTGAACAAATCGGTGCGTCGCCGGAGATCCGGGCGTTGTTTCAGAAAGAGATCACCGAAAGCGCGGAAATGCTCCGCCGCGCTTATGCGGCCGGCGTGCCGTTGTTGTGTGGAACGGAAAGCGGGTTCTCGTTAACCCCGTATGGCGACTGGCATTATCGCGAACTCGAGGTGTTTGTACGCGAGCTGGGCATGACGCCATTGCAGGCGGTGGCAAGCGCCACGAGTGCCAATGCCTTTGCGCTCAGACTGGCGGGCGAAACGGGCGCGCTGCGCGCGGGATATCTGGCCGATCTCTTGGTTGTCGACGGCGATGTCGCACAAAATGTGACGCTGCTTGGCGATCGCGCGCGGATTCGTCACGTGATCTTAGGTGGTAAAGACCTCGATCTACCCGAACCGCCGCCGCGCCGCGATCCACCGGGTTGGCGGGCAACGCACTATGGCAAACAGATCTTGCGGCGAGCCATGGTGGCGGGAAGCCAAGTCTCGACTTCAAAACCGCGCGACGGTTAAGGAAACACTGCTTCATGAGTCTCGCTACCGCCGAAACGATCGATGTTCACGCGCACGCCGTGTTGGAAGAAACCATGGGCGCTGCCGGCGCCTATGGACCGGAGCTCGGTCACGAAGCGGCGCCACGCTTTAGGGTGGGCAACTACGAGCTCCACGGCGTGCGCTATCGTGGCAGCGCCTTTATGGATCCAGTGCGGCGCCTGCGGGCGATGGATGTGGCGGGCCTTGATTACCAAGTACTGTCGCCGAATCCACTGACGTATTTTCATTTCATCGAACCGCAGTTAGCTCAGACCTTCTGCCGCATTCACAATGACGCACTCGCGACCGTGGTCAAGCCGCATGCCGAGCGCTTAGGGATGTTTGCCGCCGTGCCGATGCAGGACATCGGTTTCGCCATCGAGGAGACCCAGCGTGCAGTGGCGGATCTCGGCATGTTCGGTCCGTATATCGGTACCGATTTCGGTCGCCCGTTGAATGATCCCGCGCTTGATCCCTTTTACGCCGCGCTGACTAAACTTAACGTGCCCTTGTTCATTCACCCCGCGCCAGTTGGAATTGATGGTCCCTTGGGCGATCCGAATCTGAAGCAGTTCGATCTCGACATCATCGTTGGCTTCGCCGCGCAAGAAACCGTGGCGGTGTGCACGTTAATTTACGGTGGCGTGCTGGAGCGCCACCCGGATCTGGATATCTGCCTGACCCACGGTGGCGGGGCTACCGGCTATTTATTCGGGCGCATGGCAAGCGCCGCGAAAAAACGTCCGTGGTCGCGCGACAGTTTGCGCCAAGACGGCGCCTTCGAGGAGCTGCTACATCGCTTGTGGTTTGATATTCATGTGCACTCGGAAGACTCTCTAGCTTTGCTCCGCGAGCGGGTAAATCGTTCGCGACTGGTGTTCGGCACCAACTTCGCGGGTTGGGATCAGCAGTCAGGCAATATTCGGGAGGAAGCGAAAGTTTATGGGGACAATGCGCGTCGCTTGCTCCGGGCAACGCGTCAGTAGTCAGTCGCGTTGCAATTCATATCGACTCAGTCAACCGAAGAGAAAGCGAGGAATCGATGTCAGAACTTGAAGCCCTCAAGGCCCGCGTGGATCGCCTTGAATCGCGGCATGCGATCACGGACCTCGTCAGCAATTATGCCAGCGCTTGCGACGAGCACGACATGCCGCGCTTGGTGGATCTGTTCACCGTGGATGCGCGCTTCGATTCCCCGAGCGGCGCGATGGTCGCCGACAATCGCGCGGCGATCGAAAAGATGTTTATCGAATTGTTCAAAATCCGCGGGCCCGCGTTTCATTGGACTCACGACGTCATCGTAAAATTTGACGATGCGAATGCGGATCGCGCAACCGGCCGTGTGTATAGTCACGCCGAAACCACGCCGGGCGATATTGTGAGTCTCGCGGCCATGAAATACGACGACGAATACCAGCGCCAAGGGACCCAATGGCGATTCAAGAAGCGGATAATCAGTTTTCTGTACTACGTTCCGGTCACCGAATTCGCGTCAGCCCTGAATGATCCAAAGCGTTTGACCATTCGGGGCACGCGCATGAACGCGGACTATCCGGAATCGCTGCCGAGCTGGCAGCAGTTCCTGGCCCGATATGGAAAACAGAACAGCTGATTCGATACTATCGAGTTTGCGCAACGCCCCGACAATTTGCCGTCATGCCAGCGCAAGCTGGCATGACGAATTCATGTTAACCAATGATGCACGTCGCTATAGAATTCATTTTATGGTGCAAAGGATTTCCACATGAATCACCGCGACGAAATGCATTCGCTCACGCGTCGAGCGTTTGCTCATTTTAAAAATGGCACGACTGATCAGGCTGAAGCCACGATGTCGATGCCGATCGAAGCTTACGCCGACCCAGAGCGTTATCGTCGCGAGGTCAATCGAGTGTTTCTGCACCTGCCGCTCGCGCTGGCACTCAGCATCGAGCTCCCCGCCTCTGGCAACTATCGTGCGATGCAAGTGATAGGCGTGCCAGTGCTGCTGATCCGTGGCACCGATGGCAAGGCGCGCGCGTTTCTGAACGCGTGCCGGCATCGAGGTGCGCGCCTGTGTGATCCGGGTGCCGGTAGCGCGCGCGTTTTTACCTGTCCGTATCACGCGTGGGCTTACAACGATCGCGGGGCGCTGGTTAGCCGTTACGCGGCAGACACGTTTGGCGATGTCGATCATGCCACGCATGGCCTAACGGAACTCGCGTGCGCGGAACGCGCAGGCTTGGTGTGGGTGTTGCTGACACCCGGTGAAACTTTCCAGATCGATGAATGGTTAGGGGATTTCGCGCACGAGCTCGAGACATTGCAGCTTGGACAATGGTCGATTTTCGAGCAACGCGAGCTGCCCGGCCCTGGCTGGAAAGTCGCGCTCGATGGCTATCTCGAGGCCTACCACCATAATTCTCTGCACGGTAAGACAGTTGGCAAACACACGGTCGGTAATCTGCTGGTGCTCGATACTTACGGGCCGCATCAACGACTGACGTTTGGGCGTCGGTCGTTGGGCGATCTGGCGGACACGCCGGAGTCGGAATGGGATCCAGAGAAGCACATTCGCCTTATTCACAGCACCTTTCCGAATTTATCGATCTCGGGGATCTTGGGCGATCACTGTTTGGTCAGTCAGATCTTTCCGGGCGCGACCGCGGACGTTACCACTACGCGTCAGACGGTGCTGGTGCATACTCCGCCCACTACCGCCGAAGCGCGCGCCGCTTCCGAGATGTTCAGCGCCATGGTGCTGCAAGCGGTACAAGACGAAGACTATAAGGTTGGAGCCACTATCCAAGGCGGGATCCACACCGGCGCTAACAAGGCCTTCGTGTATGGTCGCAACGAGCCCGCCGTGCAGAATTATCACCGTACGATCGCGCGCTTCATGCGCGATTTACACGAACTCCAAAATTCGAGAGGACACACATGAGCGCGCTAGCCGATCCCAACGCATGGCGAAAGCATTCACCGGGCAGCACCGCATGGTCGCGTTCGCCGCACGCCAATACTGACAATAAATTTTTTATCGCGTCGGCTGACTGTCATGCACAAGAGCCGAATGATTTTTTGACAGCGCGCATGCCGGACAACTATCAGGAACGGTTGCCCGGCATTGTATTGGGCAGCGATGGCGGGAAGTTTCAAAAAACCGAGGGCTTCAGACCCATTCGTCTGAGCGATCTGAAGTTCGAAGGGGAAGATCTAGAGCGCGCCGAAGCTGGAAAATCGCCGATTGAACGCCTCGCGGCGCTCGATCGCGACGGCGTGGACTGTGAGCTTATATTTCCGAACAAAGGTCTCACCGTCTGGGCGACCCCCGATGTCGCGTTCAGTCAGGCCATGTGCCGCGCCTGGAACGATTGGGCGTGGGAAACATACGGTCCCTACAATAATCGCCTATCCCCGGTTGCCTGCATCGCGCCAGCGGATATCAACGGTAGCGTGGCGGAGATTAAACGCGCCGCGAAGCGCGGCTTTCGCGCGCTCTCGCTACCCTGCAAGCCTGTGTGGGGCGCGCACGATCACGAGCACCCCAATTATAACTTGCCCGAATTTGATCCGTTGTGGTCCGCCGTAGTCGACGTCGATTTGCCCATTACCTTTCATGTTTCGACCGGACGCGATCCGCGCGCGGCACGCGGCAATGGCGGCGCCATCATCAATTACACCGTCCACTCCCTGGCGCCGACGATGGAACCGTTGGTTAACCTCTGCGCCTCGGGAGTCATTGAACGGTTTCCCACCCTCAAATTCGGCTCGATTGAGGCCGGCATAGGCTGGATCCCTTGGATGTTGACGGCGATGGACGAGGCCTACCACAAGCATCACATGTGGGTTCGGCCGAAGCTTAAAAATCTGCCGAGCGATTATTTTAGATCTAACGGTTTCGCAAGTTTTGGCGAAGACGCGCCAGGTCTCGCCCTCATGCGACAATTCGAACTGACCAACAACTTCCTGTGGGCGAACGATTTCCCACACCACGAAGGAACTTGGCCGCATTCCGCGGCAGCCATCGAACGAACCATGGGCGCACTAACTGATCACGAACGAGCGCAAGTGCTCGGCCTTAACGCGGCACGGATTTTCAAGTTCGAGATCCCTGACCGTTACGCCTAAATGAGCTATGGGCGCATCACGGTGATCGCGGCTGCCACGCGTGCTGGCGTGACGATATGTGGACTATGGCCACAATCCCAGCGCTCGGTCCGCCAGCGCGGATCCGATTCGAGGCGCTTTATAAGCGGCTCGCCATGTGCGATTTGGAAACGTTCGCAACGAATATAGGTGTGGTGAGCAACGCGCTCCCACGCACCGGTAAGCGCGACGCGATCTTCGAAAGCTGCTAGCGGATGCGCCGTCATCCGGCGATTGACCCATGCG
>JAYUEZ010000407.1:0-4002 GCA_043738965.1 Gammaproteobacteria bacterium | reverse complement strand
GGGCGCAAGTGTCGCGTCGCCGAGCGCCGCTGCGTTATAGACGCCAGCCGTTGGTTGACCGCGACTGACGCGGTGGAATTCGAAACTCGTTTCCATTTGCACCAGAGCAGATTCCATACCGAGCGCGGCGGCATTCAAGAGGGGCGAATACTTGACCATCGCCCCACGACCTACCAGCGGCTGCGCGCCGTGTGTGACTAAATCTAGGATCGTCTTGCCATTGAGATCGACACGACTATGAATGCGATCGTAGGTTTCCAGGTTATGAATACGCGCAGCCTGACAGTCGAGGCCGTAGCGATCGCCGAGCCAAGTGCCGACCTGCGGCGAATCGCAGAACGCACCATGAATAAAATGACGCGGTTTAATCCCGGTTCGACACGCGAGTCCTATATAAGCGAGTGAAAATGCGCCGAGCGGGCCATCAACGCAGCGCCACACGGTGATCCCAAGGACTGCTGGAATGCTCGGATGCAAACTCGTGGGCAAGCGCGGCAACACGCTCGCCATGGGGAGTTCGAACAAGCAGTAGTGAATTTCAACCTGCTTGAGCACGATTTCGTCGCGGGCCGCGAGATTGAGCGCGGGTGCGGCGGCACCGAGCGTGTTGGCCGCACGATTTCCGTAAAGCAATTCCGCGCTGCTCATTCCCCTACCGCCCGCGCGCGGGGTGCGCTGTTGAAACGCGGTAATACCTCGCGCCCAAAGAGGCGCAGACTGTCGAGGACGTCAGCTTGGGCCAGGTGTTCACGCGCTTGGATCATAAACACCAGTTGATCAGTACCCGCCGCCTCCCAGCGTTTGCAGGTATCGTGCACGGTCGACGGATCACCAAAGCACAGTCCACTGGAAAGTGGTTTCTGATCACCCGGCGCGTTGGGATCCGCGCGCAATGAGCCGAGCAGACCGAGCGCGGTATAATTGCTCGCCGGATAGGCTTCCGATACTTCAACGGTTTGACCCGCCATGTAACCGAATGTCCCGACCATCTCGTCGCCGCGCTGCTTGGCGACGTTGTTATCCGGATGACAGTAGAGCCAGTTAGCAATTGCGATTTGATCATTGACGAACGCGCCCACTGGATTGCAATGTTTGATCCGTTCGCGATACGCCGCAATGCGCGGCACGTTGCGTTCGACATCCGAGATGCTGAGGATTAACGCGCCCATGCCGCGATCCGCCGCATCGAGTTCGGTGCCGGTGGCGGTCACCGCCACCCACATCGGCGGATGCGGCTCCTGCCACGGCTTGGGCAACACATTGCGCTCGGGCATTTTGTGATATTGGCCGTGGTAGCCAAAGCGTTCGTTCATCCACATCTGCGGAATAACCCGGATGTACTCGTCCCAGGTCTTTTTAGTGTCGTCGACACACGCATCGAAGCCGCCGAGTTCATTCCAGGTCGATGAACGGCCAGTGCCAAATTCGACCCGCCCGCCGGAAAGAATATCGAGAAATGCGGCTTTTTCCGCCCACCGAATCGGATGGTGAAAGGTCGGTACGCAGGTCGCAATGCCAAACCCCACGCGAATTTTCGAGGTGGCGCGCGCCACCGCGGTCAAGAACATTTCGGGGCAACTCGAGTGGCTGTACTCTTCCAGGAAATGATGCTCGACACACCACACACTGCTGAACCCCAGCTGCTCGGCCAGCACGACTTGCTCGATGGCGTTTTCATAGACCGCTTTTTGCGTCTCGCGCGTGAAGGGTCGTGGTGTTGAAAGCTCGTAAATTAAACCGAACTGCATGGGGATTCCCCGGGCTGGGCTGATAAGTCCCGCACCATACCCGAAACTGTTCCGGCGCGGAACTCGAACCGTTAGCAAAACCTACGTGAGTGGCCTATCGTTCGCGGATTAAATAAGTGCTCAAAAATACCGACCACTTCTACAAGGCGGCAGTTGGGTGCACACGCAGCGTCATTGTGAAGCGTGCGGCGCAGGATAGCGCCGCACGCGGAACAGCGACGAGCCGGCCAGGGATGGCAGGCTCGGAAGAGCGGAGTGTGTATCCAACTGCCGCCTTCGCTTCAGCCATGGGCTAGGGCGCTTATTTGTGGTGTCGTTGAGGACAGAATGTTTATAAAGTGAAAGCCCAAGAAATTTAAGGAGGAGACGTGCGTAAAGTCATCATCACCTGCGCCATTACCGGTTCCATTCATACTCCGACCATGTCGCCTTACCTGCCGATTACGCCGGAGGAAATCGCGGCCGGTGCGCTAGGCGCGGCCGAGGCCGGCGCGGCGATCGTCCATTTGCACGCGCGAAAGCCCGACGATGGCAGCCCCACGCAAGATCCGGCGTTGTTCATGAAATTTTGCCCGGTCATTAAAGCCGCTAGCGATGTGGTGATTAACCTCACCACCGGCGGCGCGCCAACCATGCTCGTGCAAGAGCGCTTGCAGCCTGCCTTACAGCTGAAACCCGAAGTCGCGTCGCTCAATATGGGCTCGATGAATTTCGGGCTGTATGAAATGCTCGGGCGTTACAAAGATTTTAAATACGATTGGGAGCGCCCGTATCTCGCGAATAGCGACGATCGGGTGTTCAAGAATACTTTTAAAGACATCGCTTATATCTTGGAATCTTGCAGTGAGAATCACACGCGCTTTGAGATCGAGTGTTACGACATTAGCCATCTTTATACGGCCGCGCATTTTGTCGATCGCAAGCTCATCAAGCCACCACTGCTGATTCAATCGGTGTTTGGCCTGCGCGGCGGAATCGGCGCCCATTTCGAAGATGTCATCCACATGCGGCGCACCGCCGATCGGTTGTTTGGCGATGACTACCTGTGGTCGGTGTTGGGCGCGGGCCGCAATCAGATCCCGCTGGCCACGATGTCCGCCGCGATGGGTGGCATGGTGCGTGTGGGGTTGGAGGATTCGTTGTGGGATGGTCGGGGTACCTTGGCCGAGACCAATGCCGCGCAGGTGCGCCGGATCCGGACCGTCATCGAGGCCCTGTCGCTGGAAGTAGCAACCCCTGACGAGGCGCGCGAGATGTTGAAGTTGAAAGGCCGGAATAACGTCGGGTTCTAAGCGGCGAAACTTGTCGCAGCGCCGCGCCGCCCGCGTGGGCGGCGTCGCCTTGCTCCGGTATGATCGCGGCCATGGAAACCGTGGCCGCAATCTACCATCTGAAAAGCACCGCGCACGAGATTGCGTCGCGTGCTACCGACCTGGCGCTCGAACAAAGCGTGGAGATGCCGGCGGAGGCGATCCGCAGCGACTGCGTTCGACGCCATACCCTGGCCAAAGTCGCTGACATCACTGAAATCGATTCCGGCACCTTTCGCGTAACGCTCAATCTCGCGGCTGCAACCACGGGTTTCGAGACCGGGCAGCTGATGAACATGCTGTTCGGCAATTGCTCGCTGCAAGACGATGTGACGCTGGTCGATGCGGAATTTCCGGAATCGTTATTGCGCGCATTTTCTGGTCCACGGTTCGGCGTCGCGGGGATCAGACGCCGCCTCGGCGTCTTCGACCGCGCTCTAACGTGCACGGCATTGAAACCCCAAGGGCTTGCGCCAGCAGAGCTGGCCACGCTGTGCGCCACCTTTGCGCGCGCTGGGATCGATGTCATCAAAGACGATCATGGTCTGGCCGATCAAAGTTACGCTCCGTTTGCGGCGCGCGTGCGTGCCTGTCAGCAAGCGCTCGACGCAGTCGCGCGCGAAACCGCGCACCGTGCGAGCTATGCGCCAAGCCTTTCCGGTGGGCCAAAAGCCTTGCGCGAACAACTTAAAATCGTGGACGGCGAAGGCGTGCCAATGGTACTGGCTGCGCCGATGGTGATGGGGTTGCCAGTGTTTCATGAGTTCATCGGAGATCTGCTGCGAGTGCCAGTACTCGCGCATCCCGCGTTGAGTGGCGCGTTGCGGATTGCACCGCCGTTGTTTTACGGCAAGTTGTTTCGGCTATTCGGTGCGGATGCCGTGATCTTTCCTAATTTTGGTGGGCGTTTCAGTTTCACCCGCGAGATCTGTAGCGCCCTCGTC
>JAYUEZ010000406.1:0-4013 GCA_043738965.1 Gammaproteobacteria bacterium | reverse complement strand
AGTCTTACCAAGGCATGTATTTGCTTGCAACTGGCAGGGTTTCAACTAAACTAGCACCCGTCGCAATCACGCTGACACCTGTGTTGGGAGGATGGTCTAAAAATGAGTAGCGTTGAAGAACGTGTCAAGAAAATCGTAATCGAGCAGCTAGGGGTTAAAGAAGAAGAAGTCACTAACGAAGCATCTTTTGTCGATGACCTCGGCGCTGATTCACTTGATACCGTCGAGCTGGTGATGGCGTTGGAAGAAGAATTCAAGACTGAAATACCCGACGAAGAAGCAGAAAAGATCACCACGGTCCAGCAAGCCATCGATTACATCACCAAGAACCTGGCATAAACACCCACTAAGTTTTTTACTAGGCTAAAAGGCCGCGAATTAATTCTTAAATTAGTCGCGGCCTTTTACATTTCTGGGCTGACAAAAGGAGCAGCGGTTGACACGTCGCGTAGTCATCACTGGACTGGGAATCGTTTGCCCGGTCGGAAATACCGTCGTCGAGGCGTGGGCTAATATCGTCGCTGGGCGCAGCGGCATCGGGCCGATCGTGGCCTTTGACGCCTCGGGATTTTCCACTCGGATCAGCGGCTCTATCAAGAATTTTGACGTTGAGCAGTACATCGCGGCCAAAGAGGCACGCAAGATGGATCCGTTCATCCACTACGGCATGGCCGCCGGCATTCAAGCGCTAACCGATTCTGGGATTGAAGTCACCGAGCAAAACAGCCGTCGAATCGGCATCGTAATCGGCTCTGGAATTGGCGGCTTACCGGGCATCGAAAAAGGCTATCAGTCTTTTCTCGATGGCGGGCCTCGTCGAATCTCACCCTTCTTCGTGCCGAGCAATATCATCAATATGATCGCCGGCAATCTGTCGATCAAATATGGGATACGTGGACCGAACTACGCCATCGTCAGCGCGTGTTCAACGGGTGCCCATTGCATAGGGCAGGCGGCGCGATCAATCGAACGCGGCGATGTCGAGGTCATGGTAGCCGGTGGTTCTGAATTCGCGACCAGTCCGACCGGCGTCGGTGGCTTCGCCTCGGCCCGTGCACTATCTACTCGAAATGACGATCCGGAAGCGGCGAGTCGGCCGTGGGATAAGGATCGTGATGGTTTCGTATTAAGCGACGGTGCTGGTGTGGTCGTGCTGGAAGAATACGAACACGCCAAGGCACGCGGTGCGAAGATTTATGCCGAACTAGTCGGCTTTGGCATGAATAGCGATGCGTACCACATGACCGCGCCATCACCGAATGGAGAAGGCGCGGCGGAATGCATGGCGCTTGCACTGGCCGACGCCAAACTGAACATTGAGCAAATTCAATACATCAATGCGCACGGCACCTCGACTCCCGCCGGCGATAAAGCCGAGACCGATGCCGTGAAGCGCCTATTTGGACCGCATGCCTACAAGTTGGCGATGAGTTCGACCAAATCCATGGTAGGACACATGCTCGGGGCAGCGGGTGGCGTCGAAGCGGTATTCGCGATCTTGGCATTGCACGATCAAGTGGCGCCGCCGACGATTAATCTGACCACGCCAGATCCGGAATGCGATTTGGATTATGTGCCCAACACGGCGCGTTCGATGCGCCTTGACGTGGTGGTGTCGAATTCGTTCGGCTTCGGCGGCACCAACGCGACGTTGGTGTTTAAGAAAGCGTAAGACTAACGTCACTTAATTCGCCAGTTCGTTCGGCGCCATGACTACGAACAACGCCGATCCGCCGTCAGTGGTGCTCATCAACGGCAACCCTGGCACGACTATCGCGTGTGACGATCGTGGGTTGCACTATGGCGATGGCTTGTTCGAAACGTTAGCTGTCGTGAACGGGGTACCACAACATTGGTCCGCCCATCTCAATCGCCTCAATCGAAGCTGCGCCCGGCTCGGATTGAACGCACCACCCGATGCCCTGTGGCTAAAAGAATTCGAACACGCAGTGGGTCAACAACCCGCGCCACCAATGGCGGTACTAAAACTCATCATTACCCGCGGCGCCGGCCGCCGCGGCTACGCGCCGCCGCCCGCCGGACACGAAACTCGAATCCTGCAACTGTCGCCACCACCGAAGCCACCTGTGGAGTCAATCGACAGCACTTTCGTGTCGATCATTTGCGATACGCCGCTCGGACTCAATCCGGTCCTCGCGGGCCTTAAGCATTTGAATCGCTTAGAACAGGTTTTGGGTGCTCAGGAAGTCGCTCGCGCGGGCGCGGACGAAGGATTCATGTTCGATGTCGGCGGCCATCTCATCGCGGGAACACGCTGTAATGTGTTTATCGTACGCGGCGAAGCGTTGTTCACACCGCGCCTCGCGCACTGCGGTGTCCACGGCGTGATGCGCGAGGTGGTGATGGCAGACGCGCGCGGGCGGGGATTATCCGTCAGCGAAGTGGAGTTAGACCAAACGGCCCTAACCACTGCTGACGAATTATTTTTTACCAATTCACTAATCGGGATCCGGCCGGTAAACCGCGTACGCTTCGACGCCAAAATCAAAGATTACCGCACCACTGTCGGTGCTCAATTGCGCGCGCAATTGCAACGCTCGGGGCGCGGACCGTGAATCGCAGCCTCATCCACCGCTTAGTCCTGGCCGTTAGCGTAAGTCTCGCGCTCGCCGCCAGCGCCTGGTGGTTCTACCACTCTATGCAGCAGGCGCTCAATCAGCCCATCGCACTCGCGGCGCCAGTGTTGTATGAGCTTCGGCCGGGACAGTCGATCACCAAGATTGCGAATGAACTCAACGCCAATGGCTGGCTCCGTGATGCAATCTTCTTGCGGCTTGAGGCCAACCGCTTAGGCCTCGCGTCACGCGTACAGGCCGGTACGTATGAACTTACTCCTGGGATCACGCCGCGACAGCTGCTCGAAAAATTTGTGCGCGGCGAAGTCAAACAATATCAAGTGACGATCGTCGAGGGCACGACTTTCCGCGACTTTCGCCAAGCGTTGATGACACTCCCCGGCATCGTTCACACAACGTCGACATTGACCGATGACGAACTCATGGCAAAGATCGGCGCGGCGGATCAAGCACCCGAAGGGCGCTTCTTTCCCGCCACGTACTACTACGCCCATAAAACGCCGGATGTCGACTTATTCCTGCGTGCGTACCGGCAAATGGAACGAATACTCGCCACTGAATGGGCGACGCGGAGTCCGGATTTACCCTATGCGGAGGCCTACCAAGCGTTGATCATGGCGTCCATTATCGAGAAAGAAGCGGGCGCCGCAGCCGAACGCCCGCTAGTGAGTGGGGTGTTCGTGCGTCGCCTGCAACAACACATGAAACTGCAGACTGATCCGACGATAATTTACGGTTTGGGCAAAGCATTTGACGGCAATCTGCATCGCACCGATCTCGAACGCGACACGCCCTACAATACGTATACCCGCGACGGGCTGCCACCAACGCCGATTGCGCTGCCGGGCGCCGAGGCCATCCGCGCCGCACTCCATCCCGCGGCGGGGGATGCGCTGTACTTCGTCGCCAAGGGTAATGGTACGCATGAATTCTCGGCGACGCTTAAAGCACATCAAGCCGCCGTCGCACGCTTCCAGTTAGGTCCGCATGGCGCGCGGTAAATTCATTTCGCTGGAAGGCATCGAGGGCGTCGGCAAATCGACGCAGGTCCCAACCATTGCGGCCCTGCTGAAGGCGCGCGGGATCACCGCGCTATGCACGCGCGAACCGGGCGGCACCGAACTCGCCGAGCGGATACGCGCGCTGTTGCTCGCGCGCGCCGTGTCCGTCATGAACTCACAAACAGAGCTGTTGCTAATGTTTGCGGCACGCGTTGATCATGTCGCAATCGTGATCGAGCCCGCGCTAGCGCGTGGCGAATGGGTGGTATGCGATCGATTTACCGATGCCACGTACGCGTATCAGGGCGGTGGACGGGGTTTGCCGCTCGTCGATATTGAAGCCTATGAACGTCTGGCGCTGCACGGACTTGTCCCGGACCGCACCTTATTGTTCGATGCGCCGGTTGAAATCGCG
>JAYUEZ010000405.1:0-10640 GCA_043738965.1 Gammaproteobacteria bacterium | reverse complement strand
CGATGTAAAGCTCGGTGACGCGCATGATTTCGCGAGTCTTGGCGCGCGCGAAGGGATCGGCGGGATACAGTCGTGGGGTGGGCTTTAGCTCTTCCAAGTAATCCACGATCGCCGCGGTTTCAGATAGGAACCCTTTATCCGTTTCGATGCAGGGGACTTTGCCCATCGGGCTCTTCGCGGTGTAATCGTTTTCCTGGCTCGGCATCGCCGAGACTTCTTGATAGGCAATGCCCTTTTCTTCCAGGGTCATTTTCACCATATTGTAGTAATTACTAATTGCGAATCCGTAAAGTTTTATCATGCTGGCGTGCCTCCTGGGCTAAGCGTGTAACGGAGATTTTGTCGGGAGAATCGGGCCGCGTGAGTGTCGCGCTGAGCGCCTTGGCCGTCAAGCCGAATGCACGCGGGATCGGTTTCGCCGCGCGCGGCAGTCGGGCACAATCCACGGCAAGTGCATTGCTCACGATTCGGGAGAACCTCATGGCGCAAGATATTCAATTCGCGGACATTAAAATTAATTACCTCAGCATCGCCGAGGCCCGCAAGCGGAGTGGGCTGCGCTTGGTGCTCGGCGCTTATGCGGTGCCCGGCCCCTGGCGCGAAGCCTGCAAGGGGCTTTTCTACGTTAAAAAAATTCCGTATGTCTCGGTGGTGACCGCGAGCGCCGGTCGCTCGGATCTCGAATTCGGTGCGAGCGGCGCGGATGCCGAACTCATCGCGTGGACCGGTCAATCGAGCGCGCCGGTCGCGATCTGGAACGACGAACGGCCGTGTTCGAGCTGGGTCGATCAACTGAACCTGGCGGAGCGCCTATCATCTAATCCGCCGTTAATTCCGGAGAGTGTCGAAGAACGCGCGTTGATGTTTGGCTTCTGCAACGAACTCTGCGGCGAAAATGGTTTTGCGTGGACCAAGCGACTCGCGATTATTTATCGCACCTTGCAAGCGCTGCCGGCGGACGATCCGGGTCGCGGTTTCTGGAGCCACATAGGCGCCAAATATCGTTATACCGAACTCGCTGGCGCCACGGCGCCGGCCCGGATGGCGCGCCTGGTACGCGCGCTCGCGCGCCAACTCGAGCGTCAGTATGATGACGGTCACCACTACTTCATTGGGACGCGGCTGTCGGCCTTGGACATTTATTGGGCCACCTTCGTCACGATGTTGGACCCGATGCCATCCGATCTCTGTCCGATGGCGACCGCTTTTCGTGCCAGTTATTCGAATCCCGATCCGGAAGTCCAGGAAGCTTTGTCACCCCTGTTGTTACAGCATCGCGATTTTATTTATCGCGGCTATCTCGAACTTCCGCTCGTTTTTTAGCGCTTATTGCATCTAATTTACCATCGAACTGTTTGTAGATACTGCACCCCGCCAAGTCGCTGCATCTGCGCCATGATCCAGTGCTGGCGTTGCCTTACATAGCGCGACGGCGCAGATACCTGCAAGGCGTTGGGATTTGGCAGGACGGCAGCCAATAGCGCGGCTTCGGACGCGCTCAATTCGCTGGCGGGATGCCTGAAATAAATTCGGCTTGCGGCACCGACGCCATAGATGCCATCGCCAAATTCCGCGATATTCAAGTACACCTCGAGAATGCGCCGCTTACTCCACAGTGCTTCAATCCACAACGTAAGCCAGGCCTCGACACCTTTGCGCACCCAACTGTGCCCTGACCATAGAAATAAATTTTTCGCGACTTGCTGCGTTATCGTGCTCGCGCCGCGCGCGTCTTCGCCAGCCCCAGCGTCGACGAGCGCTCGTTGAATTTGCTTAAAATCGAATCCGCGATGTATAGGAAACCGCTGATCTTCGGCGGCGAGGACGGCGAGCGCGGCCACCGGCGCAATCGAACGCGCGGCAAGCCACGATTGACGCAAATAAAAATCGTGGTGGCCCTTTAATCGCGCTTCGATTAGCGCCGTTAGCATGAACATGCTCGTTGACGGCGGCAGCCAACGCAGCAGCGCTATCGGAATCGCCGTAAACCCCAGCAGCGCCGCGAACCCCCATGCGCACCAACGGCGACGCGAGGAACGTCGCGGCCGCATGCGCCGACGGCGCTGGTCACCGTCCGGATCAGGATTGATCCGCACTAACGCCAACGGCATTCAGGCATGGCACCTACGGATCCCGTGGCTTGCTCTCCGCCCCGACGCCCAAATCCAACTCCGAGAGACGATGACCCCAATCGCGTTTGGCCGCGAGGTAGCGCTGGTTCCAAGTGTTTACCCCAATCACATGCCGCTCACTAATCACTTCGGTTAGTCCCAACGCATTCAAGTCGGCGATTTTTTTTGGATTATTAGTCAGCAAGCGAAACGGTCGATTGCCGATAAAATGATGCAGCAACGCCGCGGCGTCGGTGAAGTCGCGAGAATCATCTGGCAGACCCAACGAGCGATTGGCTTCGTAAGTATTTTCGCCGGCGTCTTGCAACAAATAAGTCGCAGCCTTCGCCCACAAACCAATTCCGCGGCCTTCATGCCCCGACATATAGATTAAGACGCCACCTGCCGATGACTCATGCAAACGAGACAGCGCCGACACGAATTGTGGCCCACATTCGCAACGTTGCGAGCCAAAGACATCGCCGGTCATGCAGCTGGAATGCACCCGAACCAAGGGATTACTCGCGCGCGTTGGATTACCGACTACTAGCACACTATTGACGGCCATGCTGGACGCGAGCAGCGCGAAAAATTGTTGTCCGCCATGCGCGCGCAACTCCCGCGCCAAGCTCTCGACTTGCGCGAGTTCGGTGCTGCGCACCGCGGCATACCATTGCACAGTGAATCGCGCCTTGCCGACTTCTAGCGGCAATGGAATGGGGCCAAGCACATTGATCGCGAGCTCGCCCTCATGCGGTGGGGCTTCGACATCGAGACGCGCGCCCCGCGCGTTAATGCGAAATAATTTTCCGGCATCGATTAGGCGCCGCCGAATTTCAGGATTGAGATAAGTAAACATGGCCGCGCTCGTCAACGCGCCACGGCGTCAGCGGTTTCGGCGCCTGACAATTGCGCGATTAGTTTAAACAACGCGCGCGCCGCCTGCGGTGGCCGGGCAGCCGCGCGTTCGCGCAATGCATCGCTAACCAAGCTCCGCACCTGTGCGCTATCGACTAGCGGATAACGCGCGGTCAACAAGCGCATGCCGTTATCCACATCGCTTAACAACGCATCGCGTAGCGTTTCGATTTCGTGCAGGGTTTTGACTTCGGCGTGACGCGGCGCCTGCGCGAGATCCAGCGCTGCTTGAATCGCGGCGTGATCCGCGTCGTCCAAGAGCCCGCCGAGATGTCGAATGTGCCGTTGCAATGCGCCGCGTTGCAAGCGTCGTCCGGTGTGAATGGCGTCCACCAGCGATTCCGAGAGCGGCAAACGCTTCAGTAAGCGTTCCGGTAAATCGATCAAGGTCCGGCCGAGTGCTTGCAGTGCATGTCGATCGCGTTTTAACTGCGACTTGCTCTTTAAGTCACCCCACTCGTGATCGGTCATGGAGTAGGTGTAACCTTCACACCGCGTTCGGCGAACACTTCTTTGGCGGCGGCGATCCCATTCAAGCTCGCCGGAAAGCCCGCGTACACAGCCATCTGCATAATCACTTCGACGATCTCCTCGGGCTTACACCCCACATTGAGCGCGCCGTTCAAATGCGATTTTAATTGTGGCTGCGCGGTGCCGAGTGCTGTTAACGCCGCAACGGTCGCGAGTTCGCGCGTGCGCAGATCGAGCTGCGGTCTGGACAGCACCTCGCCATAGCCAAATTCAACAATCCAACGTCCCAGATCCGGCGCGATCTCTTGCAGGCTTTCGACTACCTTCGCGCCGTTCGCACCGGTCACGCGACCGAGCGTCTCTTTGCCCTGCGCGTATTTCGCGGACGGTGGCGCCGACACGACCTCCGCTGCTGTCACGGTTAAGCTCCACATCATCGCCAGCAGGGTGAAAAAGTTTTTTAACATCGTGGTTCCTCGCCTGGATTTCGAGATTGCTTCGATCGTCAGGATCTACAGCAGCTTTGCAAAACTCAACTCGTGACCATCTGGATCGATAAGATGAAAATAGCGCTCACCCCATTCCGCATCGCGCGGCGGCGCTTCTGACGTGAAACCCGCGCGCAGCACATTGGCATGAAATGCATCGACATCATCGACATAAAAAATCGCCCTCCCCCACCAAGACCAGGCGCGAGAACTAGGCATTGCAATTAAATTGAGATGACCAGTGCCCACGACGAATGAAGTAAATTTCGCGGCTTCACCGCCATGGCGCATTTCAAAGCCGAGCGCGCGATAGAACGCGACCGCACGCCGCATGTCATGCGTCGCCAGGGTTAACGCGTTCATCGCTTCCACTTTCATGTCAGACGCGCACTCAACCATTTGCCGATATCGGCAATTTGCGATGGACACACCGCGTGCTCCATCGCGTAAGTCTTATATTCCACCGGATGGCCCCACTCGGTTAGCACGTCGGCGCTCAACCGACCCATCGCTTCCGGCACTAGGGGGTCTTGCAACCCGTGGTGAATGACCACCGGCAATCGGGCGTTACGTGGATGCGGCACGATACTTTTGCGTGTCGCGAAGTAAGTGGACAACGCCATCAGGCCCGCCAGTGGATAGGGATAGGTCAATGCCAGCTGAAAGCCGACTGCCCCGCCTTGGGAAAAGCCGGCCACCACAATTTTATCGCTCGGCACGCCGCGCGCGCGTTCGCGGTCGATAAGATCGCCCACTGCAAGCGCCGAACGCAGCAATTGCGACTCGTCCACTCGTCGCTCGAGATTCATCTCGAGAATGTCATACCACGCCGGCATCACCATGCCAGCGTTGATGGTGATGGGAATTGCTGGCGCATGCGGAAACACAAAGCGCACGTGCAAGGTAGCCGGCAGACGCAAGGCCGGCACGATGGGTTCGAAGTCATGCCCATTCGCACCCAAGCCATGCAGCCAGATCACCGCAGCAGTGGCGGGACCATGCGGCTCAAGTTCAACGCAGGGCAAGGTTTGTGCGCTCATGACGCGCCCATGATACCGCCATCCACCGGGATGACAGTGCCAGTGATGAAACTTCCCGCCTTGGAGGCGAGAAAGATGGCGATGCCGGCGACGTCGTCTGGCCCGCCCATGCGCTTCAAGGGCACGCGATTGACGATCGCATCGCCCATCTGCTCCACCATCGGCGCCATCATATCGGTGGCAAACGGACCCGGGGCCACCGCATTGACTGTTATGTGACGCGCGGCGAGATGGGCCGACAGCATGCGCGTTAAATGATGGACGGCTGCCTTCGACGGCTGATAAGAAAAATTGTCGAAGATCGAGGTGTGCATGCCGTCGATCGATCCGATATTGATAATGCGTGCGGGGTTATCCGAAGTTGCCGCACGATCGAGCAGAGGCAGTAATTTCTGCGTCAGAAAAAACACCGACTTCACATTGAGCGTCATGACTTTATCCCAGCCAGATTCTGGAAACGCATCGATACTGGCGCCCCAGGTGGCGCCGGCATTGTTAACTAAAATATCGAGCGTCGATTCGCGCGCCGTGAGTTCGGCGGCGAGCCGCTCAACCTCGGACATTTTTCCGAGATCGGCGGGCAGCGATATACAAGTGCCGAACTTCGAGAGTTCGGCCGCGGTCGCGTCACACACCTCCTTTTTGCGCGACGCGATGTAGACCTTCGCGCCCACCTTGACATAAGCCTCTGCGATCATGCGTCCGATACCGCGTGATCCGCCGGTGACTAGCGCGGTTTTACCCGCGATTGAAAACAAGGTATTAATCATTTAACCCCTACGCGATTGTCGCGACCAGATTTATTGCCCCAAGAACTTTCGACTATTGTGGCTAACGTTTACCGTAGCTCGCTTCAATACTGTCGAGTGGCGATTTTTGTATGCCATGGTTGGGGATCGGATAGCGCAGCCCATTCGCCGCCAACGCTTGCAGGCCGGCGACCACTTGGGGCAGAAAACTGGGTGGAATAGCCATCAACATTTCCTCGTCGAGCACGCCACCAAATTTGCGCTCGGCATAACACGGCACCGATAACGACGGTTCGCCAGTTTTCAACGCATTGCCCCAGGAATCGGCGCAGGCGCTTTCACCCACACAGGTGAACGTATACTTTTTGTAATGGCGATATTGCAATCCATTGATGAACGTAATCATCTGCCCGGGTGTGCCGTAGATAAGACAGATGTCTGGATTATCCAAGCGCCTCGAAGTGAGCGGTGACACCGCGAGAGCGGCGTAATCACCATACGATGCGCAACTCATCGCGCGTTGATGCTTGGCGCTGTCTTCGAGCGTTCCGTACCACACGCCGGTTAATGGTTTGCCGGCGAGCCAAGTTGGATCTGGCGGATGCAATCCGACCACTGCACCGCATTGCGCCCCCATCAA
Source organism: Gammaproteobacteria bacterium (assembly GCA_043738965.1). Lineage (GTDB taxonomy): Bacteria > Pseudomonadota > Gammaproteobacteria > CAIKBL01. The sequence continues at coordinate 4,223 of JAYUEZ010000405.1, read as the reverse complement.
ATTGTCCATCGTGATCCCGAGCGTCCACCCCAGCCAGCGGCTTTGGCCTACGATCTGGTCGGTCGCAAATTTTTCATTCGCCGGCGGTCTGCGCAGACGTGGAATCGCTTCCATCTCGGCCACGGTACGAAAACGTTTCATCCCGATTGGCAGCGTCTTTAGTTTTAAATGCTCGTTCAGTGCGCCGACTAGGGTTGTATAGTCGTAGGGCGATTCGTCGCCCCAGCAGTTGGGTGTCATGGGTGCGCTCCAGTTATCTCAAATTCGGCTTCGACATCGGCGAGCATGGCGTGCAGGAATTGTTCGCCTTTCGTGGCACTGGCCAGGGTTGGATTGCCGTTCACGCCGCTGGCCGAGAAATTGGGCGCGTCTGGCGCATAACGATTAAATAATCCTCGCGCAATGTGGGTGGTCGCGGGGACGGCGCGCGTAAGGTCAACGAGCTGCGGCGCAATGGCCAGCATCAATGAAGTCTCGATTTCGTCCGCATGACCGCCGAACGTTTGTTCAGCCAGCGTCGCACTGGCCTTTGTGAACCGCGGCCCATGATAAACGTTGATCAGCTGCTTTTCGCAGACGAGCCGTACATCACCGAGCGCGGTTTCGAGCGGCCCGATGGTGCTTATGCCGGTATTGAGGATGACCACCCGAGCGGCCCCGGCTTGTTGCAACCCGAGCGCGATCTCGGTGACCAGTGCGACAAAGATCGCCTGTGACGTGCTGATGCTGCCGGGATAATCGACAAACACCGGATAGAAGCCGTAGTTAAGCGTCGGCCACACGACCACGTCGCTACGCCTAACGAGTTCACGCGCCAACCATTCGGCTTGATACCAGTCAGTTCCGAGCGGCAGATGCGGACCATGCTCCTTGGCCGCCGCGCCGATTGGCAATACCGCGATGGCGCCGGCCTCCAAGCGGCGCGCGATCGCGGGCCATGGCGCATCGACGACGAAAATTCCACGCGGTGGGGTACCGCGGGTCATTGCTCGACGACGCTTAAGTTCACGGGTTCCTGCATCGTACCAAACCGACCGAGCGCACCGTCATCCGCGGTTCGCCGTGGGCGTCCACGACTTCCATTAAGGTATGCATGAGACCGCGATCGGGCTTGGAGGCCGAACGGCGCGCAGTCTCGACGGTGACGCGGACGTTTAGCGCTTCGTTAGGACGTACCGGTTTCAACCAGCGGATTTCATCGACTCCAGGACTGCCCATCCCCGCCACCGAGGAGATAAAGCCATCGACGACCATGCGCATCATGGCACTGCCGGTATGCCAACCGCTGGCGATGATCCCGCCAAAATGCGAGGCCGCGGCGGCGTCATGATCGACATGAAACGGTTGTGGATCAAAGCGCCGCGCGAAGTCGATAATGTCGCTTTCGCTTAAGGTAAACGTGCCTAAAAGGTACGTCGCGCCAAGTTCATAGTCCTCGAAGTAGCGATCGTTAGGCAGGGTTTTGAACTCGCGGATACGCATGAGAGGGTTGCTCGATTGAATTTCTCGGTATGGTAGTCGACGGCCCGTGGAACCGCGACCACGTCGAGCAACACCGCGCTCTAAGAAGCGCTCTGAACGATCCCGTCCAAATCATCCATTTGGGTACTGACGACCTTGGCGATATCAGCGAGCTGCCGGTGTAATTCGTGGGTCGCGTTTAATTTATCTTCGAGCAGCGCGCGCTGCCGATTTATCTCGGCCTTCTGGTGATTGATGCGCGCCGCCAGCGCGAGCAGACGTTCATAGTTCGTTTGTAGCTGGCGTTCGCGATCGACCAAGGTCCGTTCGCGCTCCGCGGCAGCGACGGTGTAGCGCTGTTTGAGCGTTGTCGCATTGCGCTTAACTTCCCGCACCGCCGCGTCCTTGATCCGCGTTGTCCGTTCGGCGATCTCGGTTTCAATCTGAGACCGTTGCGCGGTGATCTGGTAGTCGATATAGGCCGCGAGCCGGGTTTGAAAGTCGCGCGCCATGTCGGCGACATCCTGCTGGACATTCTTGATTGGGGTAGGCACGGGCAGCGGCGTGCTTGGCTCATCAGCGAGCGCCTTATCGAGCAATCGGCTGAGCGTGTTGTGCGTTGCTTCAAGCGGATCGTCCACCGCGGGAGTCACCGGACTCGAAGGCGTCTTATCCGCGCTCCCGATTGTCCGACGTTCGGCTTCCAGCTGTTCGATCAGCGTCGCCAACGAGCGTCCGGTTAGGGTCGCGCTGAGATCAGCCTGCGGTTCAAATGGCGGGGCATTGCTCACGGTAGAAGCTCCTAGAGTCAGCGGCGGACTGGGGATGGAAGTCGCGGTCGTTGCTATCGCTACCGACGATTCAACCGGCACGGTGATGACAGGCGGAACACGTATTTCGGCAGGCGTAAAATGATTCAAGACCGAGCTATTCAAGTAACTCGCGTCCAGCCCACTCTCAATGAGCAAGAAAGCGCCGATTGCGCTCAGCTCCGGATCATCGCTACAGACGACAAAATTAGAATCGGCCGGCAGCGTGCGACGACGGATCCTAAGCACCGCCAACGGAATGTTAACGGCCTGCGGCAACGACCCGCGAACAAAGGCGTCTTGATAGCGAATATCGAGCCAGCGCGCGCCGCGTCGAATGTCGTCCTGGGCTTGCACGAAGCTCAATCCCCGCCGCAGCGGATCGTAAATCAACTCGAGAAAATCATTGCGTGCGAGCCGCATCAAGATGCCATCACTCAGGGCTCGGATACTGGCGTTGCGGGGCCGGCCGGAAATAAGCGCCTCTTCGCCGAATGAGTCACCGGGTTCCAAAGTCGCCAGCTGAATTTTGCTCCGGGTATCGGTGTTTTCACGGATCACCGCCACACTGCCGGCGCGCACCACGTAATAATAATCAGCGACATCACCTTGATGAATGACCGTGTCCCCAACCCACATCGGAAGGGTGTGCATCCGCGTGAAGAGCAGTTGGATGTTTTGCGGCGGTAACCGCGCGTAAATCCCGGACTGCAACAATGTGTTCATCCAATGCGTGGTGTCGTCGGACGCGCCGTCCATCGCGCCGCTGCTAATCGCTGATGCGAGGCCGCGATCCAAGCGCTCGCGTGAGATCCGCAGCACCACACACGCACTGTTGGCGCGCACGATCTGAGTTGGCCCTTTTGCATCCACCAACGGGAAACGCGCCGCCTCTTCGGTATGCAGTAGGCGCTTGATCAACACTTTGTCTCGCAGAATATCGATGGCCCCGAGTAGTAGATAATGCGCGAACTGGTCGCTGTCCGCGCTTTGATACACGGGTTCGCCAGCCGCAATTTGCTCGACACTACTGCTGGCCAGTAGCGCGTCGCGATCCACCTCACGTAAGCGATCCACGGGGTCGAGGCGAGCAATTCGCGCGCCATGGCGCGCGCGTTCAACACTATCCATGACTCTTAAGCTTCCCTGCGCATTGAAATAAGTCCTAAGCGTTACGATTGTGTGAGCCAATAACGGGCGATAAACGCGATCACGGGCCAAATTGTAGCGGCAAGACGCCGGGGCGTCGCCCATTAACGTCCGGTCGTGTGTCTAAAGGATAATGCCGAGTGCCGCGGCCGCTAGGCAGAGCAGCGGCGCTAAGCGCCGCACCCACGCGGCTTGCCCGCCTTCGTCGGCAATCTGATCCTGCCGGATTTCAAGCAACGCATGCGGGAGGCCCCGCTGCTCGCCGTGCACGGGGACGCCATAATCCCCTTCATCGGAAAGCCGATACGGAATATTGTCGCCGACGCAAAGCGCCGGATCTCTGCGCAATTCACGCAGCAGTACTTCGGCGACTCGACGATCACGGTTCGACAGCAACGCCACCTGCCAAGGCCGCGCTGCGCCTTTGTACACCGGCGTGAAGCTATGCACCGAAAGGTAGAGGGTCGCGACCCTGGCCGCTCTGCGCGCATCAAGCAGCTGCGTGATTTGTTCATGATACGGCCGATACAGTGTGCGACGCCGCGCTTCGCGCGCCGCTTCCGGAAGATCGCGATTACCCGGAATGTCCGTGTGCTCGCTAATTAACGGAATTGAATCCTCGCGCCAGAGGGGTCGGTTGCAGTCAATCACCAACCGTGAATAATTAGTCGCGATTAACGGCGCCCCGAAGTGGCGCGCCAATCCTTGCGCGACACCCAAGGCGCCGATGTCCCACGCGATATGCCGCTGCCGCTCGGCTTCCGTCACGCCAAGCTCGTCGAGCGCCATGGGAATTTGATTGCT
>JAYUEZ010000404.1:0-4043 GCA_043738965.1 Gammaproteobacteria bacterium | reverse complement strand
CGCCGAGTTAAAACTGAGCCACTGCGCCGACTCAATAATGAGCCAGGGGTGGAAGCCGAACTTGTTAGGGTCGGCTGTGGATAAGTGTAGAGTTTTGTTTGCTTGGTTGTCTTCCTTTTTAGTGGGTTCAGAGTTCGTCTGGGGCTGAGTGTTGCTTCATGCCCTTGCGTGTTTGTTCGCGTGCCTTGATGCGTTTCTTCGCCTCAGCGGTACTGCGGCTGAAGCGGATCGACTCGTTGCCGGTCTCCAGGATATGACAATGGTGCGTCAGCCGGTCCAACAACGCGGTGGTCATCTTCGCGTCGCCGAACACACTCGACCATTCGCCGAAGTCGAGGTTGGTCGTGATCATCACACTCGTGTGTTCGTACAAACGACTGAGCAGGTGGAACAGTAATGCGCCCCCCGCTTGGCTAAACGGGAGGTAACCCAGTTCGTCCAAAATCACGAGGTCGATGCGCAACAAGCTGAGTGCGATGCGTCCTGCCTTGCCGTGGGCCTTTTCGTGTTCCAACGCATTGACCAGATCAACGGTCGAGTAGAAACGCACGCGTTTGCCGTGTCGCGTAATGCCCGACACGCCGAGCGCGGTCGCCAGATGTGTCTTGCCGGTCCCTGGTCCCCCCACCAGGACGACGTTATGCGCATCCGCGGTGAAGTCGGTGGTAGCAAGCGCGCTGACGAGTGTGCGATCAACTGGCGAGACCTCGAAGTCGAAGCCGGCCAGGTCTCGATGCAGGGGGAACTTCGCGGCGTGCATCTGGTGACTCACCGAGCGCAGCGCGCGATCGGTGTTCTCGGCGGCGAGCAGATGTTCGAGCAACCAACGCGAGGTGTCGAGGCCGGCGCTCGTGCCTTGCTCGACCAACTCGGACCACGCATCGGCCATCCCGTGTAATCGAAGTTGTTTGAGTTCGACCACCATGTCACGCGTCATGACCGGTCTCCTCACTCACACTGTCCGCACGCAGCGTGTCGTAACGCGCGGTGTTGGCCAGCGGGGGCACCGACACCTGCAGTGAGGTCGCGGCCGTCGGCGGGACGGGTGCGGCATTCAAGCGTGCGAGCACGTTGATCACATGCTCCACGCTGACCCGGCCCGGCGGGCCCGTTTCCAGCGCCAACTCCACCGCCACCAAGACGGCTTCCAAACCAGCGGTGAGGACGATCGCTAAGACCTGCGCCATCACGCGATCACCGCCTGAGTGGCGGAGCAGTCCGCGACGCAAGTGTTGCAGCGGCGCCGGCATGTCGGCGAACGGCGCGCCGTTGCGTAACGCGCCGGGTTTCCGCTCCAGCAGCGGAATGTAATGCTGCCAGTCATACCGCGTCTCGCTGTGATTGCGCAGACGCTCATGACGGGCAACCACTTCATCGTCGGCGACAATCACCACGCTGCTCGGATACAACCGCGTGCTGACCCGTTGACCGAACCACTCGCACGGCACCGAGTAGCGATTGCGGGCGACTGACACGAGACACGTGCTGGACACCCGCGCGGGCTTCTCAACATATCCGTCGAACGGCGTCGTCATCGGCATCAGATGCGCCTGTTCGTGCTCAAGCACCTCGGCCACGCTGAACTGCGCGTACTCCGGATGACGCACCTCGTCCCACAATGCACGGCACCGTTGACCCAGCCACGCGTTCAGCTCAAGGAAGCCGCCGAATCGTTGGTTGCCGGCGTCAAGCCACACGCGACGCCGGCTGTCCTGCACGTTCTTCTCGACCACCCCCTTCTCCCAGCCGCTCGCCACATTGCAGAAGTCGGGATCAAACAAATAATGCGCGCACATCGCGGCAAAGCGCTCATTGACGGTCCGGCCTTTGCCTTTCTTAACTTTATCGACGGCCGTTTTCATATTGTCGTAGATGCCGCGACGGGGAATGCCGCCCAACGCGGCAAAGCTCCGCGTGTGCGCATCGAACAACATCTCGTGGCCCTGACTCGGATAGGCCACCAACCAAAACGCACGACTCGCGCACAGCTTCAAATGCGACACCTGCAATCGGTAGTAAATCCCACCGACCACCAGCCCTTCCTCGCTCCAGTCGAACTGGAACGCTTCGCCCAGCGCAAACGAGAGCGGCACAAAGGCGTTGACCAACGCCGCCTGGCCTTCGCGCTGGCGCCACGCGCGCACAAAGTCCGTGACGCGGCTGTAGCCACCGAGGTAGCCGGCGTGTTTAATCTCCAGGTACAGCGCCTTGGCCGTGCGCCGCTCGCGCTTCGGTCGATGCGCATCGACCTTCAAGGCCTGTTTGAGGACCTCGTGGAAGGCGCTAAGTTTGTTTGATTGTTCGGCGCGTCGGTACTTGGGCGCGTCTGCGCATTCATCGTGTAGCCACTTCGCGACGGTATTCCGCGACACCCCGGTGGTGCGCGAAATCTCGCGTACTGACTTCTTTCCGCGGCGACTCATGCGCCGAATCCTGCCTATCATGTCCATGGTGATCACTCCTTTACCCCTGCTGTTCAAAATTTCAGCAGAGTAGGTTGAACACCTGGCTCAGTTTTCGCTCGGCACAAGCCTCATTAGTGGCTCAATTTTCGGTCGGCGCCAACAGAGGATCTAGGAGACATCAAAGAGATCATGCTGGACGTACACGGCGGTAGAATTGCTTACGCCGTGTTGTCCTACGGTGGCTTTCTTGGGATGGGTGAAAAGTTGTTCGCGGTGCCGTGGAACGCGTTGACGCTCGATACAGCGAACAAGCGCTTCGTCTTAAACGTGGAGAAGGATCATCTCAAAGATGCGCCTGGATTTGACAAGGACAAATGGCCAAACATGGCGGACCAATCATGGTCCAACGAAATCCATACTTACTACGGGACGAAACCGTACTCAGACAGCCCGCGGCTGTAGCGTAGTTCCCTTTCCTTCCGTGACTCTTTCCTAACAGTTTCCGCCTCTTCTAAGGCTGAGCGAGTCGAACAGATTCGCTCAGTGTCTTTCGCGATCTCGCCGTTCAGTTGCGCGGTGCGGATAGACACCACAGCCTGCGGGTGTGCTGCAGCCCTCGCGCTTACGACCGCCAGTTCCACCGCACCGAAGTAGGACGCCGGGCTTCGCGTCCGAGTAACGCTGTTCGGATGCGAATGACCTATAAAAACGGCAGAAGCGTTGATGTGGTCCAGCGTACAGAGAACAGGTGTGGGGCGAATTATCCTGGTGATACGGGCCGTTGCCTTGGCGCAATCGCTTCCAACGCTTTTATCAGGAGGTTGAGATGCTAACCAAACTACACTATTCGGCGGCGCTCGCGGGCGCTAAGCTTGCAGCGATTGGGTCGGTGGGCTGCGCGGATCTCGCACTGATCGAGGAAGAACAGCTCCCTGAACTTGAAGTTCACGATGTGCAGATCATCGATGGCGCGATCGACGGGATGCTCCTTAACCGCACCGGGCGGCGGCTGGAGAACATTAATCTGCGCGTGACCTATGAGTGGCGGTGGCGCGACAAGCTCACGCCTGGAGTGAGCCGTCCGGCGTGGAGTACCAGCGTGGACTTGCTGGTAAAGCTGGCACCGGGCGAGTCCTACAAATTCCATTTCACCGTTGATCACGCGTTACCGGCGCGGTCCGATGGACGGTTCTTCCCGGCGGTGTCAGTGATGAGTTACTTAGACTATCCCGCCGCGCCCATTGAATACAGCGCTGTCGGTTTTAATGAGAGGAAATTAAGTCCCGCCGTTTAACAACGTTTCGAGTAGCTCACGGGTTTGCATTTTATCCACGCAGTGGTCGAACCCCGCGTCGTATGCGGCGCGCACCGCGGTGTCGTTCAGCGCGTCGCCCCCCATCATGATCAAAATCATCTGCTCCGACGCGAAGTGAGCCTGCAGCTGTCGCGCCACGTCGTAACCGTTGAAGGTGGGCAGGTGAATATCCAGTAACACCACCTGGGGCAGCCAAGCGCGCGCGATTGTTAGGGCTTCCGCGCCATCGACTGCGGCGCGCACGTCGTGGCCGAGTTCACGCACAAGTGCGCCGAGCGAGATCTGAACCGCCGGGCTGTCATCGACAATGAGCATCCGGAGTT